>JAZQJR010000171.1:0-3565 GCA_045541715.1 Acutalibacteraceae bacterium | reverse complement strand
CATCGGTGTACGTTATAGTTTGAAAGCCTCCGGTCGTAACGTTAGATTGCGTCCATGCCATGCCGTCCGTTGAATAATATAGCCCGGTGTCGCTGGATAAACCGCTAAGAACCCATACGCCATTTGCATACTCTGCCATGTTGCAAGATGAGCCTGGAAAACTAGCACTCGTCCAGGATTTCCCGTCAACCGAATAATAAAGTCCCTCATATTCGTCGCCGCCGTATCCACCGGCTACCCACATTCCGTTTGTGTGCGTTGCAAAGGAACAATCCCCGGAAATATTGGTTTTCGTCCACGTTTCACTGTCCGTGGAATAGTACATGCCGTCGTAGCCGCCGGCTAACCACAAGCCGTTCGCGTGCGTTACAAAATTCAGTTGCATATCGGAGAGCGTCACTGTCGACCACGATTTGCCGTCTTTAGAATGATACAACTCGCCGGTTTTGCTAATCTCTGGTCTGGCCACCCACAAGCTATTTGCATATATTGCAGAGGCGATGGGGCCATCAAGAATATTGGACAATGCCCAGTAGCGACCGTTATTTTCGACAATGCTTGAACCATTCTTACTTTTTTGAGAAATAAGCGCTTGCCCCACTATCGCACCACCTTCAGCTGGATTGGCAGCGCGACCGTTGGCGCTTCTTCAAGACAGGTCACGGTTATACTGCCATCTGAAGTTTCGATTTTAGAAACACAGCTCCAAGCCTCCAATTGGCTCAAAGCTGTGTCTTTTAAAGCGTCTAAAACTACGTCAACAATCGGGTTATCCGTAGCTAAAATTCCGGCTGCTTCAACGCTTTGTACGTACTCGCCGGTTTCGGCTGCCTCCCAGTTCGTACCAATTTCCACCGTGTACGTTACGGTCGAGCTCCCACTCTCATTAACGATTACATCAACAATATTTTGGCTATCAGCCTCAAGCAACGTGCCGTTTACCTTGACGCCTTGAATCGCTGAATCAGCTTTCGCACCTTGCTCAGCTGTCGCTCCGCCAAATTCGGAAACTTCGATATCTACAACGTTTTCATCATCGGGTGTAATTAAACTGCCATTCAGCTTGACACCTTGAATCGCCGAATCTGCCTTTGCGCCTTGCGCTGCAGTAGCGCCGCTTACGTCCGAGACCTCTCCGCTTTTCTTTGCGAAAAGAAAAGCTCGCAAAAGAAACGGATTCGCGTTTCTAGTCACACTCAAACAAAAGGCTATATTTCTCGCGTTTTCTACGTACTGCCAGATTGGGATTCTTCCGCGTGAGTACGCTGGTTGTTCGAGCAAAACCTTAGCGCGACATTGCCTGCGCGGGCTCCGCGCCGCCTATATCTTGAGGCGCGTGGCTATGAATAATCTCAGCTGCACCAACATCCGCTGCGGCAAGTGTAACGTCAGATTCTAGGCTTTTGTTGTTGATTTTTCGCTCTTTTGGCACTGCCTCTAAATCCTCGATTGTTACGTTAACATAGCGGTTTAAGTCAGGCGAAACATGCACACCGTTGACTTGAATTCCTTGAATTGCATAGTCTGCTTTTTGGCCTTGCTCCTCTGTCGCAGCGCCAATATTTTCAGGTGTAACCGGTTGCCAAGAGTTATCATTTCGCAGAAAAACAGAATTATCAGCAGCTTGCACCGTGGGGACGTGTACACCGTGCTCAACAGCGGCGGCACCTATGTCTAAAGCACAAAGCGTTATATCTTCATCCAATGCTTTATCGTTTATCTTTCGTTCGAGCGGCACGGCTCCTATGTTTTCTGGGGTTATGACAACTGACCTGTTAAAATCCGGCTGAATAATTTTGCCGTTTCCTTGAATTGATTGTATCGCCGAATCGGCCTTGTTTCCTTGCTCAATTGATGCCGCACCAATGTCGAGAGCAGTTATTGTTATGTTGCTGGACAGCGCTTTTTCGTTTATGGTCCGCGTGATTGGAACTGCTTCAATATTTTCAGGCGTGATGTTAACAATTCGGCTTTCATCTGGCAAAATTGCAGTTCCGTTCCCACGAATTCCTTGTATTGCGCTGTCAGCCTTAGAACCCTGGGCGCTTGAAGCGCCACCAACATCCGAGTAAGAAAGCGTTATGTCACTCGACAACGCCTTGTTGTTTACGGTTCTACCAATCGGCACAACACTGAGGTTCTCCGGCGTCAAATTGACTGCGTTGGCGGAATCTACCGGCAACACTAAACCGTTGGCCTTTATGCCTTGAACCGCGCTGTCGGCTTTCTCTCCTTGCTTGGCCGTTGCGTATTCTGAGCCGTGTTTTCCATCGAGTAAATCAGCGTCTAACCCGCAACCTTCGCCGTCCATGGACATGATTTTGCCCATGATATTTTCTTCAGAGTAGGCTTCCATTACCTTGTTGACCTCGTCCAGGGCTTGAGTTAAGGCTGTAAACTCAGACGTGCTTTCAATTGCGCTTTCAAAATCGGTGCAACGTGCAATTTCAATCGACAAGCCTTTTACTTTGAGCTTTGTAAGTTCTTCATCCAAAATGTGAAACTCGCAATCTCGCATGATTCCTGGAACAATCGACATTTGCGAGGTCAGTTGCAATGTTACAATTCCATTGGTTGCTTTTTCAATTTCGCAATTGTTAAAAATCAAGTTGCCATCGGGCTTGGTGGCATAAAAAATGACGGTTTTGCCCGTCAAATTAAAAGGTTTTTTCTTATCAAGAATCTTGACTTGTAAGAACCGCGAATTGACTTCTCCCTGATTGACTTTAACCCGAATATTGCTCGGTTGCCAAACATCAAGCGTTATAAAAGTAGTTGTCATTCCTCATCCTCCTGGTCATTTTTATTTTTCTCTTCCAGAATCGAGTTTACGTCATTTAGCGCTTCAATTCTGGCCTGAGCGCGAGTGTCGGACAAAATATCGGAGAGGATTCCCTCTAAAATAAACGCCGGCAAATTGTACTCGACGCTTGCAAGATTTACAGTGCTCAATATTTTGCCTTTTGCATTCGCGATTTTCAAAGATGTCGGTAACTCCAAAATCAAATTTCCTCCTTCTGCAATTCTTCTAACAGCTTTTGAACTTCTTCTTTGGTGTAAACTTCAAGTTTTTCAGCTGTTTGTACCTCGCTTTGTGTGTTCGTTTTTTCCTCATGTTTCGCATCTTCTGGCGTTATATAGATATCCATACAAAAACCTCCTTTCGCTTTTCTTTGCGAAAAGAAACGCTCGCAAAAGAAACGATTTCGCGTCTAAAGTCACAAATAAACCAAAGGCTCAATTTCACGCGTTTTCCATATTGCGCGACAGAGTAGCTGTAAATTTTATCTAAGCTTTCTCGCGACTTGTCCCGTGCGGTCACGCACTTACCCATACCAAGTGCCACTGACTAAAATTCCGTTTTGAAATTGCAACTGGCAACCGTTTGACCATCGGCTCAAAGTGCCATCGCTATTTATCTCCAGCGGCTGAACCATGTTCCGCGTTCCGGTAATTCCGCCTCCCTCAAAACTCACATTTCTCAACGTGTAATAGTGCATGTCGATATCGCAGCCGGCGTGCAGTGTGTTTTCGGCGTAATCTCCCTAGGCTTTTCTGTTTTGCA
>JAZQJR010000170.1:0-1870 GCA_045541715.1 Acutalibacteraceae bacterium | reverse complement strand
TCAAACAAAATCAGAAACACATTTGATTGAAAGCAATAATTTTCCTCAAAAACACTGGTTTGCAAGATTTAGGCGGAAAACCTGCTGTGTTTCACGCTCTATCGAAATGATTGATTTAACGATGTTTCTTTATGCAGCCTTTCATGTCAATAAATCTATCAGTATGATTATTTGATTAACGCTCCCTGTTTTTTCACGGTTTCTAATTGCATCTGCTATGAGAATACTGTATGTTCTGCAATTCTATGTGATGCTATGGCTGGATATAGGCTGTACCTAAATGGGGTGTGACAACAGGTGTTGGTACTTTTTAGAAAGCACTAAGTGCCACAAGTGAAAATTTGGCTTAGTTGCACCATTAGAAGGCGCTATTGGGTGTTTTTTGCAGCACCATCAATTAGCTGACAAAAAAGTTGACATTAAAATATTTTTTTGCTACAATGCGTCTAAGCTTGTTTTTTTAAGGGAGGCTTTTTAAATGAAAAACGAGAAAATTAAGGAGTTTTTAACAAAACTCGCACAGGAAGAGGGCTTTAAGGTCGAGTTCTTAAAACTCAAGGAAAAGGTGGAGAAGAAAGGTTTCTCCAAGAAGGACAACGAAAAGTTTATCTCAGAATGCCTGTTGCCGTGGTCTAAAAAGCTAGGCTACAAGTTGACAAAGAAAGATTTCTTTGATTTCGACAGAACGCAAAAGCCAAATGAAATTACCGGACTTTCGCCGGCCGAACTTGAAAATGTTAGCGGCGGGGCCTTTCCGATGTTATTTGCCCTTTTTGCGCTGTTTGGAAGCGCGTTCGCCGGTGGAATTGGCCGTGGCGATTCGACAAACAAAAACCAAAAAAAGGGTCAAGATTCCTTTAGCACCAGTCTGACGCAATATCAACAAGCTGACGGTGGTGAGACCACTTTAGCTATGTTGAGAGACGGACACCAGATAGGTGATATTATTTTAGATGCATATGCGCAACAGGAGGACGTACTGCCTGATAGCTCCGCCGGTTTGCTTGATTGGGATGGCTATCATCAGAACTCTACCGGCGATGGCACTGTACCTGGTAACCCAATGTCTACGGCTCTTGTTACTACGCCGGGGCAACCGCAGACTTCGGTTGAGGATTACAGCGAGAATTTTGCGCGTTCCTCGGCTGCCGTTGATTCTGGAGAAAATGTTGTTCAAATGTTGAATGATAGTCACGGCACGGCCGAGGGGCCTGGCAGCGCGGACACAACTACGCCAACAGCACCAAAAGGCCCGACAGGCATAGCTGGCTATGACAACTATCTTATCGGCGAAGGAGAGCTTCCCTCGAACGGTGGACACACTCCAGTGGACCTTGAGGTGGCTCAGAACGATTCTGTCGGGCCTGATCAGCCTGGTGCCGAAGTTTCTGCTGATTTAAATCCTTCCGGGTTAAACCAGAATATGTTTCTACCGTCGGGCACGCCTTTGGTTACTACGTCGGAAACCGACAGCCACGAACCTGCCTCTGGTTTGTTTACGCGTGCTGTTAACTATTTTAGGAGTGCTAAGGTTGAGCGCGAAAGGTTTAAGGATAGCATATATTCCGATAAGAAAACTAATTTTGATGGGTTTGAGGGTATATCGGAAGAAATTGAGCAACACAACATTGAAAATTACGGAAAGACCTCAAAGAGTGATTACGATAAGTACGTCGCGAGAACCTCAAAAAAAGATTACGACCAGAATTATGCAAGGACCTCTCGTGCTGAGTTTGAGCGTCATCATGGAACAACATCTACCGGCGATTACGAACAAAACTATGCACGAACATCTACCGGCGATTACGAACAAAACTATGCACGAACATCTACCGGCGATTACGAACAAAACTATGCGCGGACATCTACC
>JAZQJR010000169.1:0-2810 GCA_045541715.1 Acutalibacteraceae bacterium | reverse complement strand
TCAAACAAAATCAGAAACACATTTGATTGAAAGCAATAATTTTCCTCAAAAACACTGGTTTGCAAGATTTAGGCGGAAAACCTGCTGTGTTTCACGCTCTATCGAAATGATTGATTTAACGATGTTTCTTTATGCAGCCTTCCATGTCAACAAATCTATCAGTATAGTTATTTGATCAACACGTTCCGAAAAAGGGTGCGTCCTTTGGCCCCATGTTCCATGGGGCCGCCTCGCGGCGGCTGCGGCTAAGATGTCGGCTTCTAATTATTGACAAAAAAACAGCCGCCGAGACACACCACCTGCATGTGTCTCAGCGGCCCGAAGCAGCCTCGCTCGGATTAAATTTTCACTTTAGCCGAGGCGGATTAATACATTCCGCCCATGCCTGGATCCATCGGCATAGCTGGAGATTTTTCCTCTTTGATGTCCGTCACGAGCGACTCAGTCGTCAGAACCATGGCCGCTACGGACGCTGCATTTTGGAGGGCCGAACGCGTAACCTTGGTTGGGTCGACGATTCCAGCTTGAATCATGTCAACGTACTCCTCAGTGCGAGCGTTGTAACCGAAGCCAACCTTGTTTTCGCTCTTGATGCGGTTGATGATAACCGAACCCTCTACGCCGGCATTCTTAGCTATTTGACGAAGCGGCTCCTCGAGGGCCTTAAGCACGATGGCCACACCGGTTTTCTCGTCGCCGTCGGCGCTGCCAAGGAGTGCCTCTACGCTTGGGATAGCATTGATGAGAGCGACACCGCCGCCAGCAACGATACCCTCTTCGACGGCCGCCTTCGTAGCTGCAAGGGCATCCTCGATGCGAAGCTTCTTCTCTTTCATCTCGACCTCAGTTGCAGCGCCAACCTTAATGACAGCTACACCGCCAGCAATCTTAGCCAAACGCTCTTGCAACTTCTCCTTGTCGAACTCAGAGGTCGTATTCTCGATTTGAGCGCGAATTTGAGCAACTCTATTTTTGATTTCCTCGCTGTTGCCTGCCCCGTCAAGAATGATTGTGTTTTCTTTCTCAATCTTAACTTGACGTGCACGGCCGAGTTGATCGATTGTTGCGTCTTTGAGCTCAAGGCCTAGCTCCTCGGTGATTACTTGGCCGCCAGTCAGAATGGCAATGTCGCGAAGCATTTCTTTTCTTCTGTCGCCAAATCCCGGTGCCTTAACTGCTACGCAGGTGAATGTGCCGCGAAGTTTGTTCAGGATGAGCGTTGCAAGAGCCTCGCCCTCGACATCCTCCGCGATGATAACCAATTTCTTGCCAGACTGTACAACTTGCTCGAGGAGCGGCAAAATCTCTTGAATGTTCGAGATTTTCTTGTCTGTAATTAAAATGTGTGCATCGTCGATAGTCGCAACCATCTTCTCAGTGTCGGTGACCATATACGGCGAAACATAGCCGCGGTCGAACATCATACCCTCGACAATCTCAGAGTAGGTCTCGGCCGTCTTGGACTCCTCCACTGTGATAACTCCGTCGGAGCCAACCTTCTCCATCGCCTCCGCGATAAGTTGACCAATGAAGTCGTCAGCCGCAGAAATAGTCGCAACTCTAGCGATGTCATCGGTGCCACTAACCTTCTTCGAGTTGTTTACAAGACTTTCAACAACCTTGTCGACTGCAGCTTGGATGCCTTTCTTGACAATCATCGGGTTGGCGCCAGCTGCAACGTTCTTCATGCCTTCGCGAATTAGCGCTTGTGCCAAGAGAGTCGCTGTAGTCGTTCCGTCGCCGGCTACGTCGTTGGTCTTCGTCGAGACTTCCTTGACAAGTTGAGCACCCATATTCTCGAAGGCATCCTCGAGCTCGATTTCCTTCGCGATAGTTACGCCATCATTCGTGATGAGAGGTGCGCCAAATTTTTTATCTAAAACAACATTCCTGCCCCTAGGTCCGAGTGTGATTTTCACCGTGTCAGCAAGCTGATTTACACCACTTTGTAGAGCTTTTCGTGCGTCCTCACCGTAAATTATTTTTTTAGCCATATCTAGTCCTCCTGAATAAGTAAATTATAAGGTTTTTTGGTCGGATTCTCGTATGTACGAGTGGTTAAAAGCCTACTCAACAACCGCTAAAATGTCGCCTTGACGAAGTATCGTGTACTCCTCATTCTCGAATTTGACTTCCGTGCCCGAGTACTTGCTCGTGATGACTCTGTCGCCAACCTTGACGTACATCTTTACTTCCTTGCCGTCAACAAGACCGCCAGGTCCAACCGCTACAACAGATGCGATTTGCGGTTTTTCCTTCGCGGCTGCCGCCAAGACAATTCCGCTTTTCGTCGTCTCCTGAGCTTGCTCCATCTTGATAACAACTCGGTCTGCTAGGGGTTTGATTGTCATAAAAATATGCCTCCTTAAAGCACTTCTTGTTTTTAGCACTCTCGTCCATCGAGTGCTAATTTTAATTTTATATTCTAAAAAAGAAAAAAGCAAGCAGAATTTGTCTGCGAAAAGAGTTGTTGGTATAGCGGTTTTAATGGTTCACCTTAACCCCAAAAAATGCGTACAAGCCGGCCGCCGCGAGGCCATAAGAACCCCGCAACGTGGGGTTCTTATGCAAGGTCGCACTCGAAGAGTGCGGCCTTGGGCCCCATAATAAATTATGGGGCCGCCTCGCGGCGGCCTGGGCTAGATCAAACCACATTTTTCTTTGCATAAACGAGCTAAAAGTTTCCAATAATAAAGTGAAAATATTCACGGGGAGTGCCTGAGTGAGAAATTTCTCTTTGGGTAGCTGATCTGGCCGGGCCGCGAGGCAAAAAATGATATTTTTTGTGGCCCAAAGTTCAACTTTGTTGA
>JAZQJR010000168.1:0-4022 GCA_045541715.1 Acutalibacteraceae bacterium | reverse complement strand
TAGAGAACCTTGTGAGGGCTGGCATAAACTTCAAAACGGCCCTTAAAATAACGAACTCCACCTTGATGGCGAAGTCCGAGGATGAATTCCTTGCGACGGTGGACCTGTTTTGCGCTGACCTGTTTACCGGCAACGTAAGCCTAACGAAAGCCGGCGCGCCGCTCACCCTTTTGCGTAAAAACGATAAGGTGGTTAAATACGCGCCGTCGTCGCTTCCCATCGGCATTCTCAACGACATCAATATCGCTAGTTGCGAAGAACTCTTGACTCAGGACGATCGTGTGCTGATGTTCTCCGACGGCGCTGTCTCTCAAGGCGACGAGTGGTTAGCGTATGAGCTTGCCGGCTGGACCTGCGAGAGTGCTCAAGATTTTGCGAATTACTTACTCCACAAGGCGACCAAAAACAAAACCTTCGACGACGACATAACCATAGCCGCGATGAAAATCCTGGAGTGTTAAATCTGTATACAATAACAGCAACGCTAAGTAATAGAGTTCCTCCAATGGCAGCTTTACCTTTCTTCAGCCGCTGCGGCCGCGAGGCCAACGAAAATAAATACTTATTTTCGTTGTGGCGCATAGCTCAACATAGTTGAGCTATGCGCTGGCCGAAGGCCCCTCCAGGGCCTTCGGCGCCTCGCGGCGCGGCTGTGGTTTGATCAAGACACTCCAAAAACGCAAAACCACTCAGCTTTTCACACAATAATTTTCCTTAATTTTCTCAACTCTTCGCGCAGAAAAACATGCTATAATTTGCCTTATAAAGAGTAAAAGGGTTGATAATTTTGTTAAAACGTCGCAAATTGGCAATTATAGCGTGTTTTTTCCTTTTTCTGTCGAGCTGTTCTGTTTTTAGATTCGCAAGCGCAGCAGAAGTGAACATCTCTATGACTTGCGACAACACGACACCAGTTAGCGGCGAAGAGTTTGTTGTGAGCGTTGTTCTTGTTCCTGATGAGAACGTCAACATTGCGGCGTATCGTATAAAGATTAACTTCGACAGCTCTAAACTTGCTTACAAGGGCTTGTACTCGGACATCAACAACGACGACTTCAAAAGCTATGCGAATGGCGATTTGCTGACGATTTTGTACGTGACAACCGAACAAGGATTTAACGTAAACGCTGCTCAGCAAAAGGCTCTTCTCGAGTTGAATTTTAAGATTCTGTCTAGCTGCGAGGTTGGCGAAACGGAGATTGCCGCGACCGTCGATGGCTTGTGTGACTACGATGCCAAAGAAATTTCTATTGTCGGAATTGATCCACTGACTGTTACAGTCACGCAAACGGGTGAGGCTAATTGTGATCTGGCTGCCTTGACGACGGATGGTTATCAAATTACGCCAGCATTTTCAGCGGATGTGACGCATTACACCGTCGAGGTGCCTTACTCAAAGAGCACGATAGAATTTTCTGCGACGCCGCTGGATGAGGCCGCCTCCGTTAAGGCAAATCGGAAGACGCTCAAGAGCGCCGGAACTAACACCGACGTTAACTTGACGGTTTCCTCGCCAGACAAGAAATCCAAGAAGGTCTATACCGTAACAGTAAATCGGCTAACCAAGGCAGAGTCGGGGCAACTCAAAACGCTAGGCGGCATCGACGGGGAAGAGTACGACGCTAAACGTGGTACTTCAAGCCTTGATGACGAAGATTTTGCTGCTGACTCAAATGACATTAGCCCAGAGTCCGATGAAGAAATGATCGTTAACGATAACGCTTCCACGCAAAACTTATCAGCACCTCTCATCGAAAAGGAAAATGGCTTTAATCCGCTAATCTTTGCGATAATTTCTGCTGTTTTTGTTGCAGCTTCGATATTTATTCTAAAAAGAAAGAATTGCCAGCACGGCCAAGACTAACACCTGCTCATATAAGAGCAGGCAATGGCTGAGAGTGACCTAAAAATAAGGCAAAAAACTCGTTAACTCTGCCGTAGGTTTAATGAGCTTTTTTCTATTTATAATAATTTTTTGAGGGATTGGACAAATAACTATATCGATAGATTTGTTGACATGAAAAGCTGCATAAAGGAACATCGTTAAATAGACCTCTTGCGAAAATAAACATGCAGCATGAAACATGAAAAAAAGCGAATAATTCAGGCGCACAACTAACGGCAGATAGCAGCGGCTATCAAGGAATTACAAAGTTGCATGCGAATTCTGTTTTGTCGAAAAAGTCTACTAAAAATCATCTTTTATTGAAGCAAGACCGAAAACGAAACAGAAATATCTTAAGAAAAGGTATCGCTATTGAGCACGTGATCACCTTAGTTAAGCGTTTTCGCATTCTTTCAGAACGCTATCGAAATCGAAGGAAACGCTTTTTTTCTACATTTTTCTTTGTTCGCTGGTATTTGTAATTTTGAACAACTCTCTTAATTTCGCAAGAGGACTAATATTGAATATGCTTTTGACTCGTTTTTCGCTCCCGAGTGTCGGGCATTTAAGTTTTTTATCTGTGCATTAATTTTACACTGCATATCGAAATTTAGCAACGCCGCAATGGCATTCTGCTGGAACCTGGCATCAAAATGTGCTAAAATGAAAGTTAAAAACACGTTGGAGTGGATCTGATGATTAACAAGGCGCTTAAAATTATAGATGAGAAGTTGGCTGAGGTGCTAACTAAGCGGGGGTTCACTAATATTAGCGAAGCGGAAAATTCGCTGTTATTTGCTAAGGGTGAGGTCGGCTACAAGGTCTTTTTTTATACCGATAAAAACAAGTTCGAGTTGCTTGAGTGTTGCCTTGAGAACGACAATATAACATCGGAGAAAGTTTTATCCACCTGGCTTTTTGACCCGCAAAATGACACCGAGAGAGAGGCTAAAGATATCGCGGCAGACTTTGCAGAGACACTCGGTGGGGCCGTAAGAAATTCGAGCAAGAAGTACTCTGCTAAAAAGAAGAAAAAAGCCGAAGAGGAAAACAACGCGAATCCGCTATTTTTGATGAACAGAATAGCGAGTATTTTTCCGGAGCTGAAAGAGGCTGTTCAGGAGGAGAAGAACTCCTATGGTGATTTTAGAAGCGTGGCATTCGCAAGAGAAAAAGCCTTACCGTTGGTGAAAGAAACCCTAACGAGTGGCGAGCCTAAGGATAAATTCAAAAAGCTGTGTACGGTCTTTAGCAACCTGTACGCCTCGGGCGACCTCGACACAAGAAGCATCATTACGATTGTGTTCCTTAACGCTATTGATGAGCCGTCGGCGCGGGAGAAAATTAGCGCAGCCGTCAGTGATGAGCTAAAAGCAGCGATGAAAGAGACCTTTAAGCTTAAAGGCAAAAAAATAAAGCCGGAGAAAATTAAGCGCAAGAGTACTTTTATCTCCGACACGCTAAGTGCGGCGCGGAGTAAATAATAAAAGTAAATAGGGGAGCGCAGCACGCTCTAGCTGGCGCCGTGGGGCGCCAAATCGTTTAATTATGGCTTTTTCCGCAAACTTTATTTTTTTTAGCAAAAAAGTGCCGGTACCAAAGTGGTACCGGCAAAAGAGTTAATCATCTGGCTCTTTGAACGTGGGCTCCAAAGGACAACCCAATTGAAGCCACTCGTCGAAAGAAAATGGGATTAAACCTTCGTTTTGACAAGCTCTGCAATAATGTTCATAATTAAACCCTTCGCCGTATCCACCATTAACTGGAGCGGTTTCACTCACGTCCAAGTTGGCCTTTTTGGTTGTGTCTTCTATCTTTTTCTTTTCTGCCATAATATCAATCCTTTCCTAAATAAATAATTGAGACCCAGGCTAAGTATAACAAAAAACATGCAGCTGTCAAGAATTTTGTAAATTTTGTTTTTTCAGGAAAAGGCCTAGCACCAAAATGATGCCGATGATTCGCCAACAGCTCGCTTAGGGGGCGGCCAAAGATAGTGATCCAAGTGAGCATTTTCCATTGGATTGCATGCTCCATCCGGGCCGCGAGGCCAAAGAAAATATTATTTTCTTTGTGGCCAATCACTCAACGTTGTTGTGTGATTGGCTGGCCGAAGGGCCTACGGGCCTCTGGCGCC
>JAZQJR010000167.1:0-3332 GCA_045541715.1 Acutalibacteraceae bacterium | reverse complement strand
TCGTAGGCTTCGACATAGCTTTCGACAAAAGTCGAGAGCGAATTCAGCGTTTAGTCGGTCTCTCCGTGAAGGCGTGGCAATATTACTCTGACGCTTATTCGGCGTATGCGGAAGTGCGCTACGAAGGCGCTCATACTTCGCTAAAAAATAAAAGCCAGACCTACACCGTTGAAGGTGTAAACTCTGATTTGCGACACTACATTCCGCCTTTACGCCGAAGGTCCAAATGCTTTTTTCGATCACTTGAAACAGCTAAGGCTGCCTTCAAAATTTTTGTTAATGCGTTTAATCTATTTGCTCGCGCTAAAAAGAATTTTCCTCACCTGAAATCAGCCTTTTGTCTCTCGAGTTTTATTTAAATGCTCGGCTAGGGCACTCCTCGTTTTTGAGATTATTGCTTTTTTTGTTTTTTTATGCTAATATAACTTTACTGATATGCTGGTGTGGTGGAATAGGCAGACACAAGGGACTTAAAATCCCTCGGTAGCAATACCGTGCCGGTTCAAGTCCGGCCACCAGCACCATATAAAAACAGGCCAGCGCCTTGCCACGCATTTGCTCCAATTAAACATTTTCCCGGAGTAGGTTCAAAGAAGTATGCGAAACCATTTCCAGAATCATAAACCAGAGAAATACTTTTTGTTGTTGGACTGTATTTTAAAATACCCGAGGAGGACGAATATTCGCCTGATATCAAGTGTTCGCCATTATATAATTTGTAAACGTATCGCCAATAATAGCCGGTTGAATATGCTACCGTTATCTGATTTGTCACAAGGTCATAAAGCAAAAGGCCAACACACGAACTTGTACTGGAACTAATCAAACAGTTTCCGTCAGACAATTCAGAAAAGTATCTCCAATTGTAGCCACTTTCATATGCTTTTGTTATCAACTTTGTCAAATGATTAAATACATATATACCCGTTACCGAAGAAGTGGAATTGCTGATTAAGACATCCCCATTGCTTAACTCATAGAAATATTCCCATTTATAGCCCTCATCATAAATTTTCGTAATAGACTTTTCTGAACTATTATAAAATAGGATTCCCGTTATCTCGGAGTCACTTTTATTTACGATTAGACAGTCGCCATTTGCTAGAAGTTGAAATGTCGACCAATAGCCTTCGTTATATAATTTATAAAAGGAAAGGGTCTCTTTTTCAAAGTGCCAAATCCCAATATCTTCGCCATAACCGCTGATTAATACATCTCCGTTTGGCAAGAAACAGGTGTATTTAGTTGTACAACTCTTCAATTCTTCTGGCAATAATTTTTCTTCGAAATCGTAATTCTCTTGGGTTTTCTTTAGTTCACGCTGTTCTCTTCTTGATATAATTGCAGTTCCCATTTATCTCACCACCTTTAACTGGATTGGTATCGCGACCGTTGGCGCTTCTTCAAGGCAAGTTACGGTTATGCTGCCATCTGCAGTTTCGATTTTAGAAACACAGCTCCAATCCTCCAATTGGCTCAAAGCTGTGTCTTTTGAGGCATCTAAAACTACGTCAACAATCGGATTATCCGTAGCTAAAATTCCAGGAACTTCGATTGTCTGTACATACTCACCGCTTTCCACTGCCTCCCAACTTGTGCTAATTTCTGTTTCGTATGTTACGGTTGAACTTCCGCTTTCGCTGACGATTACATCGACAATGTTTTGGTCGTCTGGCTCAAGTAAAGTGCCGTTTAACTTAACGCCCTGAATGGCCGAATCTGCCTTTGACCCTTGCTCAGCTGTTGCTCCGCCAAGTTCGGAAACTTCGATATCTACAACATTTTCATCATCGGGTGTAATTAAACTGCCATTCAGCTTGACACCTTGAATCGCTGAATCTGCCTTTGACCCTTGTTCTGCCGTTGCTCCACCTGTGGTTGAAACTTCGATGTCCACCACATTTTCATCATCAAGAACAAGCAAATTGCCGTTCAGCTTAACGCCTTGAACCGCTGAATCAGCTTTCGCGCCCTGCGCTGCGGTAGCGCCGCTTACTTCCGAGACCTCTCCGCTTTTCTTTGCGAAAAGAAAAGCTCGCAAAAGAAACGATTTCGCGCTCCAAGCCGCAAGTGAACAAAAAGCTACATTTCACGCGATTTCTACGTACTGCCAGATTAAGATTCTTCCGCGTGAATACGCTAGTTGTTCGAGCAAAACCTTAGCGCGACGTTGCCTGCGCGGGCTCCGCGTCGCGACTCGTCCCGTGCGGCCACGCACACTTGTAAGAACCGCGAATTGACTTCGCCCTGATTGACCTTAACACGAATATCACTTGATTGCCAAACATCGAGAGTTATAAAAGTAGTTGTCATCTCTCATCCTCCTGTTCATTATATCGGAGAGGATTCCCTCTAAAATAAACGCCGGCAAATTGTACTCAACGCTTGCGAGATTTACGGCGCTCAGTATTTTCCCCTTAGCGTTGGCTATTTTCAAAGATATCGGTAACTCCAAAATCAAATTTCCTCCTTCTGCAACTCTTCTAACAACATTTGAACTTCTTCTTTGGTATAAACTTCACGTTTTTCAGCTGTTTGTACCTCGCTCTGTGTGTTTGTTTTTTCCTCATGTTTCGCATCTTCTGGCGTCACATAAATGTCCATAATTGTTCCTTTCTGCTTACCCATACCAAGTGCCACTGACTAAAATTCCGTTTTGAAATTGCAACTGGCAACCGTTTGACCATCGGCTCAAAGTGCCATCGCTATTTATCTCCAGCGGCTGAACCATGTTCAGCGTTCCGGTAATCCCACCGCCTTCAAAATTCACGTTTTTTAAAGTGTAATAGTGCATATCTACATCGCAGCCGGCGTGCAGTGTGTTTTCGGCGTAATTTTCCCAGGCTTGACCGTTTTGTACATATGTCCATTTTGTCGTATAAGTACTATCAGATGAGCTTGTTCGTGCAGCCCAAGACATGTAGGCTCCTTGATATTCCAAATCAAAAGTTAGCCCCTTTTTTGCGGTATCACTTGAAAGTTGATTGGTTCCAATTTTTCCAACATAATAGCCGTCTCGATAAAAATGGTTGCCGTTTTCATCAAACACAGCTCGCCGTTGGGTAGCGTCAAGAGAGCCGTTATAAATCGCCAATTGGCCGGCTTCAAGCTGAATGTAGTTGCTGTTGTTATTCCACGCAACGCGCACGCTGTAGGCGTTTTGCGTAATTTTTGTCGCGAACTCGGAGTTATCAACTTTTTTAGAAACTTCCGTGTTAATCTCGCTTGCAGTCTGGGTTAACGCCGTTTTCGTAGCATAAGTACTCGACGCTGAATTTTTGGTTAAATATGTTTCTGAAATTGTGCTTGAAAGTTTTCCGTCAGCAGCCTGA
>JAZQJR010000166.1:0-1683 GCA_045541715.1 Acutalibacteraceae bacterium | reverse complement strand
AGGCCCGTAGGGCCTTCGGCTAGCCCCGGGCTCAACTTTGTTGAGCCCGGGGCCACAAAGAAAATATTATTTTCTTTGGCCTCGCGGCCCCGTTGGGGCAGCAACCAATTGAAATTTCTTGCTTAGGGCACTTCCCGACTTTTTATTACTTTGAATTTTGCAACTCAAACGATTCGCAATCCGTACACTGAACAACCGTGGGATTTGCCTCGTGCGTACCGACCTTTATCTCATGCAGCGCGCAATAGTCAACCGAGCCACAATGATGTTTACATTGCACAACGGAGCACCGAATGCTGGGATTGGCTTGTTTTGTATTCATAAGTGTGTCCTCCCGAGAAGTTGTAAAGTAGGCAAAATGGCCGGAGTGCCCTAAATTTGAAATTGCTCTTTTGGCTTAGCCGCGCCGGGGCCGCGAGGCCAAAGAAAATATTATTTTCTTTGTGGCCTGGACCTCAACAAAGTTGAGCTCCAGGCTGGCCGAAGGCCCGTAAGGGCCTTCGGCGCCTCGCGGCGCCCAGGCGCTCGCTAGGGCACTCCACAAACGCCAAGCACATTTGCCCACTTTTAGTCTTCCCCACCTCACACATAAATATGCATCAAACGTTGGCGAGGTACCCATCGACGACAGCCTTAACAATGTTAGCTGGAATCGCAAAGCCGAGGCCTTCGACGTCCTCACCGGTAGACTTCGCCACAATAATCCCCAGGCATTTGCCCGTCGAGCCGAACATCCCACCGCCGGAGTTGCCGTGATTTATCTCAGCGTCCGTCTGGATCAAAGTCATTTCCTCGTCGTCAATGGTCAATTTTCTGTCGACAGCGCTGATGATTCCATCCGTAACGGAGCCGCCAAGCGTGCCCAAGGCATTACCGATCACAACGACACTCTCTCCCGCCTTAATGCTATCTGAATCCGCAAAAGTTACCGCACTCAAGCCACTCGCACTTATCTTTAAGACTGCAACGTCTTTTTGCTCATTCTTGCCCAACAGCTCCGCCATATAGACATTTCCGTTTCGCAGCGTGACAGTTATACTCTGCGCGCCCTCGACCACATGAGCATTCGTCGCAATGTAGCCATCCTCCCGCACAACAACGCCGCTGCCAGCACCCTCCGCTTTTTTGCCATTTGAGTCGATCTTTGTTCGAACCTCCACAACAGAGTTCTCCACCAGCGCGACAATTTGCGACGTGGAAAGCGGCGCTGTTTCAACCTTCTCAGAGCTCGTATTTGCAACAGGAATATCGCTTTCCGAATTCTCGAAAACCACATTAGCCAAGGCGCCACCTAAAAAGCCAAAAACAAACGAACAACAAACAATCAGCACACCGAAGATTATTTTATTTTTTTTATTATTTGCAGCGTTCTTCCCCTTAAACATAAAAATCACCTCTCAAAACTCCTTTTCTTTTTCCACTTCAAGTTGCTTTAAACACCAAAATAAATCGCCAGTGCATTTTAATTTTATAGCCTTGATCAAAATTTGTCAAGCACCTTGAGAAAATATAGAAAAAAGAGAAAAGAGTGTTGGTCAGACCAATGGGCGCCGCGAGGCGCCGAAGGCCCGTAGGGCCTTCGGCCACCCCAGAGCTCAACTTCGTTGGGCTCTGGGGTACAAAGAAAATAAAATTATTTATTTTCTTTGGCCTCGCGGCCCGCTGCAGCTAAGCAAAGAGAAA
>JAZQJR010000165.1:0-2277 GCA_045541715.1 Acutalibacteraceae bacterium | reverse complement strand
AGGATGATCGAGGATGAGATATGAGAGAGTTCTTTGAGCAGGAGGATGATCGAGGGCAGGATGATCGAGGATGAGATATGAGAGAGTTCTTTGAGCAGGAGGATGATCGAGGGCAGGATGATCGAGGATGAGATATGAGAGAGTTCTTTGAGCAGGAGGATGATCGAGGATTTACTCGTGCATGAGTGTAAGAATCGCGTTGTGTTGCCTGATCTGCCGAATGAGCGTAAGTGGTGCGGAGCTTTATGTGTTTGCCACGGAGCGCCGGGAGCGTGCGTCTACGAGCCGCTGGCGCGGTTCTTGCGTTTTTTTTTTTTGCAAGAACCGTGACAGCGGCCCCGCAGTTGTCGCGCCGCAGGCCCGCGAAGCGGCTGGATGGTCGTTAAAAATTTTCGCGAAAAACCGCAAAGGAAAAGATAAATTGAAATAAAGAAATACTAGAATAATAAAAATGTAACCAATACCTCGGCGGTTTTTCGCGAAAATTTTTTTATAAATCTAGTTTTTTATTGTTTTAATAACTTAAAAAAAACATTATAGCAAAAAAAAATGGTGACAATGTCCAGCGAGGTCGGTATAATACCATCCTGCCGGAGTCGGGGCGGCCGGGTGGGCCGGTTGTCCAACACTCTCGGACAAAACCACACTATTCGGGGGCTTTATGAAAAATGACGGTCCGCCGGGACCCGAAACACGGAAAACCATTGTTTTCGCCGTCGCTCAACATTTGGCGGCGGTAAATGAAAATTTTCTGGCTGGACACATTTCCATCGCGGACGTCTTTGACCAGATCAATCTCATGAATCTCTACCTAATGAGGTCTCAACATGACAAACAAAATTGATGGTTTGACGGCGGTCGTTCATCCCGCCGGATCTATCTTCTCTCCTGAAATTTCTGGAGAAACACCTGCGGCTAAAATCTACCAACTCGGACAACACACTGAAAAGGGCGAAGATTTGGTAAAAAAACTTGGCCTTGATAGTAAGCGCGAATTTTATCCGGCTCTCTATGAGTTGGGCGGCTGGTATCGTCTGGAAAAAAAGCAATCGGACGGCTCTGTTAAATACTCCTTTCCCACTGCATCTTCTTTTCGTAAGGCGGTCGCAAGATGGAAGGCGAAAGGCTCTCCGGATGGTGCGGCGGTTGCTGTGGCTTATAAGCGTTTCGATGGCTCTTTAAGTCTCTCCTCAGGCGATGATGATGATGATGATGCCATTATTTGGTGGGCTAATAAAAACGCAAGCGCACCTGCTTATTATATCAAGGGCGTGGAGGCGTTGGAGGCTGCTTGGCGGCGTGTAAGAAACAAAAATGATGCTCCGATTGGTGCTCCCAAGTCTAGGCAAGTCCGTCAAAATCCGGCTCAAAAGCTGCTGGCTCTGTCTGTCGATGAATTGCAAGAGGCTTTAATTTCTGCCCGCGAAAAACACGCTGAAATGGCTGCCACTAATAAAGCGCTTCGTGACAAGTTGACGACGTTGCGCGACAAGCTGACGACGTTGCGCGATGACAATAAATCGGATAAAAAAGCAATTCAAGCGCGGCTCATCTCCATCTGCGCTGAAATTGCGGACTAATTCCAGCTGCGGTGCGGAGCTTTCTGGCTCCGCCCGCTTATATATGCGGGCAATCCTGATTGCTCGCATATACAAGCGGCTCGCATGGTGTGGGCTGCGGTATTCCACACAAAGGGGGATTTATGAATGCCAAACAATTTATCATTGGATGCCTGGATGAACAGCTCGGCTCGGTCGTTGTCGATGCCTGCAAGCTCTACGTTCAGCAAAATGGCTCCCTTAAAGGGGCCAAAATGAAAGACAGGATGGCCGCTTGTGGTGGTAATTGGGTTGCAATGTATTGGAGCGCAATTCCTAATAAAATTTCGCGTCTTTGTCCCGATGAAAATATAGCTTATGGTGGTGATCAATCGGGCATGGCGTCCATCTTGTTCGCTCAAGCGGTTTTCAATCTCCTAGGTGGTAATGTTCTCAAGCCAATTCGCGATAAATACGGCCGCGTAGTTCCTGGTCGTCGCGGTCTTCCTTGGGCTGGTTGCTCCTTTGACTGATTTTCAAGCGGCGGGGCGGTTATCCGCTCCGCTTCTCTTTTTACTATAACAAAACTATAAAATTAGTTTTTTATAGTATATCCTGGGCGGGCTTTGCTCGGGATCGCTGGTCGCGGAATGTCCGGGGTTAGGCGTTCAAGCGGGCGCTGTTGATAGTGACCCAAGGCGGCGGTTTCTTAGTCTAAAAAAACTTTCTTAGTCTAAAA
>JAZQJR010000164.1:0-8924 GCA_045541715.1 Acutalibacteraceae bacterium | reverse complement strand
CGCCCGGCGGGCCGTAGGGCCCTCGGCCATACAAGAGCGCAACAACGTTGGGCTCTTGTATGCAAAGAAAATAAATATTATTTTCTTTGGCCTCGCGGCTGAAGCGGTTAAACGAAGAAAGATTCTCAAATTGGGGCACTTCCATACAACACAAGATTGGCAGTGAGAGGGATTTATGGCGTGGCTAAAAAAGCGTAGCGGCGGCGACGCGCAAAGAGAACTACCGAAGCACGTTGGCATTATCATGGACGGGAATGGCCGCTGGGCGAAAAAGCGTGGTTTGCCGCGCTCGGCAGGGCATAAGGTCGGTGCGGATACTTTTCGGAAGATTACCAAGTATTGCAGCAAGATCGGGATAAAATATCTCACGGTTTATGCTTTCTCGACCGAAAACTGGAGGCGTCCGGAGGAGGAAGTCGACTTCTTGATGGGCCTCTTTGAGCAGTATCTTAAGGAGGCGCTGAGAGACTTTCAAGAGGAGAACATCCGGGTCATTTTCCTTGGCGACAAGTCGGCGTTTTCACCCAAGTTGAGGAGCTTAATTGAGGAGGTCGAGCAGGCCTCGCGTGGCAAGACTGGCATGACGCTCAATATTGCAATGAATTATGGCGGGCGAGATGAGATCCTCAAGGCGGTGAGAGAACTTGCCGAGGGCGTTAAGGCTGGAGATTTGCTGCCTGAGGAAATTAACGTTGAAGCGCTAGAAAAACGGCTTTACACGGCGGCTCAGCCCGACCCGGATTTGATCATTCGGCCGAGTGGAGAGTATCGCCTGTCGAACTTTTTGCTCTGGCAAGGCGCCTATGCGGAGCTTGTTTTTATGGATGTGTTGTGGCCGGACTTCAAGGAGCACGACCTGGAGCGCGCGCTGGATGAATATGCAGCAAGAAATCGACGTTTTGGAGGAGTTTAGATGGTCACCCGAACCATTTCCGGCGTTTTAGGCGGATTAGTAGTCATTTTTGTTCTAATTTTCAACAACACATTGCCATTCTTGCTGAACGTCGCGATTTCGATAATTTGCGGGTTTGCAACCTATGAAATTTTCTCTGCAATGGGCCTCTCGAAGCTGTTCAAAGTCATGGTTCCAAGCGTAGCTTTCTCGACTTTGCTGCCGCTCCTGGGTAACAGCGTCGAGTGGCAAGTGACCTGGCTTTTGTACACTTTTTTTATGTTCGGAGTTGTGCTCCTGACCGAGAAAGCGCTTTCCTTCAAGGACGTCGCGGCCATATATAGCATGGTCCTATTGATTACGGTTTCGCTGAATTTCATCGTCAAACTGAGGAATTTCGGCGGCGCATTTAGCAGCTTTTACGTCCTCTATGCGCTGTGCATTTCCTGGATGTCGGACATCGGTGCGTATTTTTTCGGCACGTTCTTCGGCAAGAGAAAACTTTGTCCGGCAATTAGCCCGAAGAAAACCGTCGAGGGCCTCGTTGGAGGGATCATTTTCTCGCTGCTCGTCAGTGTGATCATTTGCTTTTTGTTCGAGCGCTTCATGTTCGACGCCGGCGTGAGGGTGAACTTCCACTACATTATACCTATTTCTTTGATTGGTTCGCTCATCTCGATTGTCGGCGACTTGGTTTTCTCGGTCGTCAAGAGGGGGTGCCATGTGAAGGATTTTGGAAGCTTTATTCCGGGACATGGAGGCTTTCTCGATCGCTTTGACAGCGTGATTTTTGTTGCGCCTTTCGTGTACTTTATGGTCAATTTTTTCAATATCATGAAGTTTTGATCAAGCTTGGCGCCGCGAGGCGCCGAAGGCCCGTAGGGCCTTCGGCCGTCCAGAGCCCAACTTTGTTGGGCTCTGGGACACAAAGGAAATAAATAATTTCCTTTGACCTCGCGGCCGATGCGGCTAAGCAAATAGAAAGTTGTAAAAATGATACGCTAAAATTTTAAATCAAGAAGAGGGGAGAGGCGATGAGGAAAAGTATCGTTGTGTTGGGCTCGACCGGCTCAATTGGCGTCAAAGCGCTGCGGATTGCCAAGAATCTGAACATTGCCGTAAAAGGGCTGGCGGTTTTCGGGAATATTCAGCTCTTGGAGGCGCAGACGCGAGAATTTTTGCCAGAGGTGGTTGCAGTCTTCGAGGAAACTGCCGCTAAAACCTTGCGCGAGAATCTCAGAGACACCAATGTAAAAGTGCTCTCGGGCCTTGAGGGGCTGTGTGAGGTTGCCGCGCTGGAGGGCGCAGAGATGGTGCTCAATGCGGTCTCCGGGATGATTGGTCTTCGGCCGACGTTGTGCGCGATCGAGGCCGGCAAGGACATCGCCTTGGCCAACAAGGAGACCCTAGTAGCGGGTGGCGCCTTGGTAATGAAGCGGGCGCGCGAGAAGAACGTGCGTCTCTTGCCGGTCGATAGCGAACACTCGGCGATTTTCCAGTGCCTGGAGGGCTGCAGGGAGAAAAAACTTCTGAAAAAGCTGATATTAACTGCCTCGGGTGGGCCCTTTTTCGACAAGGATGTGGACTTTCTCAAGGGCGTCACTAAGGCGCAGGCATTAGCGCATCCGAACTGGAGCATGGGGCCAAAAATTACAATCGATTCGGCGACCATGATGAACAAGGGCCTTGAGGTCATCGAGGCGGCGTGGCTTTTCGGGGTAGCTCCCGAGGCCATCGACGTGGTGGTTCATCGCGAGAGTATCATCCATTCGATGGTAGAGTTCGTCGACAACTCCGTGTTGGCGCAGCTGGGCCTGCCGGATATGGGCATCCCGATTCAATACGCGCTGACCTATCCCGAGCGAGCTCCATCGATCGTTGAGCCGCTGAGTTTGACGCAACTTGGCAAGCTGACTTTCTACGAGCCGCGAGATGATGTCTTCCGGGGGATAAGCCTTTGCAAGGAGGCGCTCAACGTCGGCGGAACGATGCCCGCGATTCTAAACGGCGCCAACGAGGAGGCTGTGCGGCTGTTCCTCGAGGAGAAAATTTCCTTCCTGGAGATCACCGAAGTCGTACAAATGGCTATGCGATCGTGTAAGTCGGTGGAAATATCATCCCTGGAGGACATCTTGCGGGCCGACGAGGCCGCTAGAAATTTTGTAAGAGAAAACGTTGTGAAACGAGGAGTGTAAATTATGCTGATTAACATTTTGCTGGTCGCGATATCGATACTTTTTTTCTCGCTGGTCATCTTCATCCACGAGTTGGGGCATTTCCTCACGGCGAAGTGGGCTGGCGTCAAGGTCAATGAATTCGCCATCGGAATGGGGCCGGCCCTCTTTAAGAAGCAAAAAGGCGAGACTCTTTATGCGATTCGCTTGCTGCCGATTGGTGGCTACTGCTCGATGGAGGGCGAGGACTCTGAGAGCGACAGCCCGGATGCCTTCGGGAAAAAGTCTGTCTACAAGCGCATGATAATTGTGGCTGCTGGCGCCATTATGAATCTCATTTTGGGCGTCGTGTTTATGGTCGCGATTTTGGCGCAGCAACCACAATTTGCTTCCACAACCGTGAGCAACTTTGCCGATGAGGCCGTGACCAGTCAAACTGGCTTGCAAGTTGGCGACAAAATCAAGGAGATGGACGGCTACAAGATCTCGACTTACACGGATATTGGCTTCGTGATGGCGATAAATAAGAATTTTAGGGCCGATATCGTCGTCGAGAGAAACGGCGAGACGATAACTCTACGCGATGTCAACTTTGCTACGCGCGAGGGCGAAAATGGCAAGACCGTTGTTGTACGAGATTTCTACCTAGCGCCGATTCAGAAAAACTTGTGGACGATGACGACGCAGACCTTTAAGGAGATGGTGTCGAATGTCCGGATGATTTACGCGACGATTATCGGTATGGTGACGGGCAAACTCAGTGTGAATGAGGTTTCGGGGCCGGTTGGGCTTGTCTCGATGATTTCAAGTGCTGCCTCGGAGGGCCTCAAGACGAACATCACGGCCGCGCTCAATAACATTATTAAAATTATGATGGTGTTCACGGTCAACTTGGGAATATTCAACTTGTTGCCGGTGCCGGCACTCGACGGTGGCCGCCTAGTTTTCTTGATAATTGAGGCCATCAAGGGTAAGCCGCTTCTGCCAAAATACGAGGGCATCGTGCACACAGTCGGTTTCGTGTTGCTGATCCTCCTAATGCTGCTCATCTCGGTGAACGACGTCATGAAGCTGTTCTCGGAGAAAGGAATGACCGGCTAAGTGAGGCGTTTCTCGAGGGTTGTTACGGTTGCGAGTGTAAATTGCTAATGGAGTACCTTGGTTGAGCTTTTTACTTTGGGTTAGAGCACGCCCGGCCGCGAGGCCAAATAAAATAATTCTTATTTTATTTGTAACCCAGAGCCCAACGAAGTTGCGCTCTGGGTTGGCCGAAGGCCCTGCGGTCCTTCGGCGCCTCGCGGCGCAGGTGAGAATGGAGCTTTTTAAATGAGGCGTTTTTCAAGAGTTGTTAAGGTTGGCGACATAAAAATCGGAGGCAGCGAGCGGATTGCGATTCAGTCGATGCTGAATGTGCCTTCATATGATGTTGATGGGCACGTGCGGGAGGCCGCGCGCCTTAAGGCGGCTGGTTGCGAGATTTTACGCATTGCCATCCCGGACATGGACGCGATTCAGCTGATTCCGGCCATAAAGGCGCACGTGGACATCCCGCTCGTGGCGGACATCCACTTTGACTACAAGCTGGCGATTGAGTCGGTGGCGGCGGGCATCGATAAGATTCGCATAAACCCGGGCAACATCGGCGATGACGCGCGTGTGAAGCAAGTTGCGGATGCGTGCAAGAGCAAAAATATTCCGATTCGAATTGGGGTAAACTCTGGCTCGGTCGAGAAGAATATCCTCAGGAAATACGGCCATCCTACGGCGGAGGCACTTTGCGAGAGCGCGATGTATCATGCGTCGTTGCTGGAGAAGTTCGACTTCGAGGACATTGTTTTGTCGCTGAAGTCCTCGAATGTGAAGGTCATGGTCGACGCATACAGGCTCATCGCGGAGAAGTGCGACTATCCATTGCACCTTGGCGTGACGGAGACCGGCACCAAGAAAATGGGCATAGTCAAGTCGTCGGCGGGCATTGGGGCGCTACTTCTGGATGGCATTGGCGACACGCTTCGAGTTTCCTTGACGGCCGACCCTGTTGAGGAAATCTACGTTGCGAAGGATTTACTTAAGGCGGTGGGCCTAGAGAAGGGCGGAGTCGAGATAATTTCTTGTCCGACTTGCGGTCGTACTCGAATTGACATCATTGGGCTGGTCGACGAGGTCGAGAGGCGCCTTAGCGGCTGCAAGAAGGACATAAAAGTTGCGATAATGGGTTGCGCGGTGAACGGCCCTGGCGAGGCTCGGGAGGCGGACATCGGCATTGCCGGCGGAGATGGCGTCGGGCTGATTTTCAAGAAGGGCGAGGTCGTGCGCAAGGTGCGCGAGGAGGACATCGTCGACGAGTTGGTGCGAGAGATTGAGACTTTGTGAGGTAAGAGGTTAATTATTTTGGCGAATTTTGCGGATTTTCTTGGCAAATACATAAGCACGAGCGCGCTTTCGGCGGACATCCTCGACGGGCGCGTCACGGCGATGGACATCGATACTCAAAACAGAATTTTGACGATTGCGGTGGCGTTTTCACGGCCTGTGAGGCGCCCTGCTCTTTTTGCTGTGCAAAAATCTCTGCAAAATTCGCCACTCAACTTGAGCAAAGTGAGCATCATTCCGACCTTTCCGAGCGAGGCTTTCACGGCAGATTACTATAACGATTTGATTTTGAGAATCACTCAAGAAACCAAGAGTTTTAGCGGCATTTTAAAGGATTCGAGTGCCAAGCTTGACGGAGAAAATTTAATTATATCGCTGGCTCACGGCGGAAAAAATATTCTGCTGGATAAAAAATTCGATCGAACCTTGCAGAAGCTGATTCAGCAGGAGTTTAACTTGACTTTGAGCATCAGCTTCGACGGCAACCTCTCTGTCGACTGCGAAAACTCGAGCTACATTGAGAAACATTCGATGCTGCTGGAGAAGGCTCATCGCGAGAAAGTCGTCGAGAGCATGGAGCTTTACGAGTCGAACATGGCTGAGGTGCCAAAGAAATCGAGCCTTGATATTTCCATCTCGGTGCGAAGCGGCAAGAATCTGTATCCGAGCATCATTTTGCCGACGGCCAAGGCTATCTCTGGCAGCCTTGTGAAGGGCGAGCCGATGCCTATCTCCGACGTGACGCCCGACGCCGGTAATGTGACGATTTGGGGCGATGTTTTTGCCGTTTCCGAGCATTTTACTAAGGACGGCTCAAAGAAAATTTACGCGATTAGCCTCACCGACTACACGGGTTCGATTTCGCTAAAAATCATTGCGGACAAGGAGAAGTGGCGCGTCTTTGATGCGATTACCAAGGGCTCCACGCTGCTGGTTAGGGGAGAGGTGACCTACGACAAGTACGACCGCGAAATTACGATTCGGCCGAAGAATATTTCCTCGGTGGAGAAGGTTAAGGTTGTAGATAAGGCCGAGAAAAAACGCGTGGAGTTGCATTTGCACACGAATATGTCCGCGATGGATGGCGTCTCGACGGCCAGCGACCTCATTGAGCGCGCGCACAGCTGGGGGCACACGGCCATCGCCATAACCGACCACGGTGTGGCGCAGGCTTTCCCGGAGGCCATGAACACCGTGAATAAAATCAAGAAAAATGGCGGCGATATCAAGGTTATTTATGGCGTGGAGGCCTATTTCATCGATGACTTGAGCTCTGACTTTGATGGCGATACGAAAAAGCTCAAATATTTTCATCAAATCATCCTCGTGAAGAACAAAACCGGCCTGAAGAATTTGTACCGGCTGATTTCCAAGGCGCATTTGGATTACTTTTACCGCAAGCCGAGGATTCCAAAGAGCGAGTTGCTCAAGTATCGTGAGGGGTTAGTCATCGGCAGTGCGTGCGAGGCGGGCGAGCTTTTTCGGGCAATCGTCAATAACGAGAGCCACGAGCGCCTTTGCGAGATTGCCAAGTTTTATGACTACCTCGAGGTGCAACCGCTCGGAAATAATGGCTTCCTAGTTAGGGACGGCTTCGTGAAGAACGAGGAGGCGCTAAAGGACTTCAATCGGCGGATCGTTGAGCTGGGGCAGGAGCTGAACATTCCGGTTGTGGCGACGTGCGATGTGCACTTCATGGACCCGCATGACGCGCAGTATCGGACGATCTTGATGGCCGGGCAGGGCTACGAAGATGCCGACAATCAGGCGCCGCTGTATCTGCGCACGACCGACGAGATGCTTGAGGAATTCGCGTACCTCGGGCAGGAGAAGGCGTATGAGATTGTCGTCGAAAATACAAACAAAATCGCCGAGCAAATCGAGGAGGTAAGCCCGATTCCGCCGGGAGTTTTTCCGCCGTTCATCGAGGGCGCCGAGGAGCAGCTGGTGAGCATAACCTGGGAGCGCACCAAGAAAATGTACGGCGATCCGTTGCCGGAGATCGTGCGCGAGCGCCTGGAGCGCGAGCTGTCGTCCATCACCAAGCATGGCTTCTCGGTGCTCTACATGACGGCGCAAAAACTGGTGGCTAACTCCGAGGAACACGGCTATTTGGTTGGCTCGAGAGGCTCAGTTGGTTCGTCCTTCGTGGCGACGATGTCCGGAATCTCTGAGGTTAATCCGCTTTTTCCGCACTATGTTTGTCCGAGTTGCCAAAATAGCGAGTTCATCACCGACGGCAGCTACGGTTCGGGCTTTGACTTGCCAGACAAAAATTGTCCACGTTGCGGCACGCCATATCATCGCGATGGCCATAATATTCCGTTTGAGACTTTCCTTGGCTTCGACGGCGATAAAACACCTGATATCGACTTGAATTTCTCCGGCGAATATCAGAGTGAGGCGCACCGCTATACTGAGACGCTCTTCGGCAAGGATAACGTCTTCAAGGCCGGCACCATCGCGACCATCGCGGAGAAAACCGGCGTTGGCTTTGTGAAGAAGTACGCCGAGCAAAAAGGAAGGACCCTTCATAAGGCGGAGGAGGCTCGCTTGGCGGCAGGCTGCACGGGCATAAAGCGAACGACGGGTCAGCATCCGGGAGGCATGGTTGTTGTGCCGAAGGGCATGGAGATTTATGACTTTTGCCCGGTGCAGCGGCCGGCCAACGACCAGAAGTCCGACAATATAACGACGCATTTCGATTTCCACTCGATTCACGACACCATCTGCAAGCTCGACGAGCTCGGCCACGATGTGCCTTCGATATATCGCTACTTGGAGGACTACACGGGCATCTCCGTGATGGAGGTCTCGATGAGCGACCCGCAAGTGATGTCGCTGTTCACCTCGACGAAGGCCTTGGGCGTCACGCCGGAGGCAATCGACTCGCAGACGGGAACGTTCTCGCTGCCGGAGGTCGGTACGCATTTCGTACGCCAAATGATGATTGAGGCGCAGCCCAAGACCTTCTCGGACTTGCTGCAAATTTCTGGTCTCTCGCACGGAACCGACGTTTGGATTGGAAATGCGCGCGACCTCATAAAGAACAAAACCTGCACCATTTCGGAGGTTATCGGGACGCGCGATAGCATCATGACGTACCTCTTGCAAAAGGGTCTCGAGCCGAAAATGGCCTTTAAAATTATGGAAATCGTGCGTAAGGGCAAGGCAAAAAAATTGCTGACGCCGGAGCACATCGACGAAATGAAAAAGCACGAGGTGCCAGACTGGTACATCGATTCGTGTATGAAAATCAAGTATATGTTCCCAAAGGCGCACGCCACGGCCTACATGATCTCGACGCTGCGACTGGGTTGGTATAAGGTCTACCGCCCGCTCGAGTACTATGCGGCGTACTTTACCGTCCGGAGCGAGGACCTCGACGGGGTGCTGGTCATGCGCGGCAAGGAGGCCGTGAAGCAGCAGATGAGGGACATAAAAATGAAGGGCAACGAGGCCACCGTGAAGGAGAATGCGGAGTT
>JAZQJR010000163.1:0-28726 GCA_045541715.1 Acutalibacteraceae bacterium | reverse complement strand
CCCAAGCTCAACTTTGTTGAGCTTGGGGCTGGCCGAAGGCCCTGCGGGCCTTCGGCGCCTCGCGGCGCCCAGAGGTTTGATCAAGTCCTCTCCTAAAAGTAAGAATTTGACATAAAAGCGGGTTTGATTGTGTCGCTTGCGACAAATTTAGATATGATCGTTGAGTTTTTTTAATCGATATGATAATATGTTAATCGTATTGGTAGTACAATGGTGAATCCGAGGAGATTTTGAGCAAATGAGTGTTTTTTTCGACGTCGTAATCATCGCAGCAGCGGTTTATTTTCTATGGTTGGGGTTTAAGAAAGGTTTTTTCCGGTCAATGATAGACTTAGTAATCATGAGTCTATCGGCGCTGATCCCGTACCTATTCGCGCCAACGTTGGCGGAGCAATACTACAACAATTTCATTAGTGAGGCGTTAGTCGACAAGATAACTGAGCTAATCAATCAAAATGGCGCTCTGATGGACTCCGCGAAGAATATTTTAGGCCTCGTCAACAATATTCCGGGCTTCTTGCAGAACAATATGTCGGTGTACGGCGTGACCACGCATGACATCTTGAGGATTTTAAGCGGCGGCGGAGAAAAAAGCCTTGCCATCGAGGAACTACTGAAGCCTACCATCGTGAACATCGTAACGATATTCATTTTCGCGATACTCTCGAGCGTGACATTCTTTGCACTTAAATTTCTCTTCAAATTTACGTTCAGGCTGCCAAGAATACCTGTTTTTGGCCTTATAGACTCGATTTTGGGGCTATGCATGGGCGCACTCAAGTTCATTGTCTTCACGTTTTTATTCATCGTGATAATGAAGTCCGTGCTACTCATAGCGCCGCAAAATGACCTCAAGCAAGACGTAACAAGCGCGATAGAGGAGTCAAGGATTTTCAGCGCGATATATGACGTGAATATCGACATGCTAAGTGATTATTTAAAGTTGTATTAAAATATTCAGGACTTGAAACAGGAGGGATAGCGTGCAGATCTTAAGAAAAGACAACTTCAACCTACCGAACATTCTCTCCTTCACCCGGATAATCATAATTATCCCGTTCGTACTATACTTTTTAAATGACGACTACCTACTTTCCGCCGCGATGCTGGCACTTTCGGGCTTCAGCGACATGCTCGATGGAGTCATCGCGAGGAAGCTAAATCAAATAACGCAACTCGGCAAAATCCTAGATCCGGTGGCGGACAAATTGACGCTGACGGCCGTAGTCATCTGCATGGGCATAAAGTTCCCGGAGATATTCATTCTGGTCGTCATCCTGAGCGTAAAGGATCTATCGATGCTACTCGCGGGCAGCTACCTCCTCAAGAAGGGCATCGAGCCGCCGGCTGCAAAGTGGTACGGCAAGCTGGCAACGGTCTTTTTCTACGTATCGGTCATCATCATCGTGGCGCTAAAGGCACTTTACGGCATCGCCGACCCGCGGATATCGATATCTCTGCTGACCGCGACGGCCTTACTGATGCTTTTTGCGCTATTTAGGTATTTTCTCATCTTTTTGCGGCTCATAAAGGCGAATAACGAAAAAGAGAAGGGGCAGGTTAAAAATTAACAAGCGAGGGGACGAAATTTATGTTGTGTTCGCGATGCAAAAAACGACCAGCGATGGTTTTCATAACGGAGGGCAAAGGGGAGACCACTCCTCAAGGTTTGTGCTTAACTTGTGCGAAGGAGTTAGGCCTTAAGCCGCTTGATGACATCATGGGTAAGATGGGCATCAGCGAGGAGGACGTCGATGCGATGGCCGAGCAAATGAGTTCATTTTTCATGATCGGCGATGATGAAATAACAGATGAGGATGACTTTGCAGAAGGCACATCTGCGACGTTTCCGTTTTTAAAGAGCCTTTTCGCCGATGAAAAGGACGACAAGACTGAAAACTCAGATGAACCTTCAAAACGCAAAAAAAGGCCCAAAAAAAAGCATCTAGAGCTATATTGCGATAATCTAACGGAAAAGGCCCGTAAAGGCGAGTTAGACAAGATCATAGGGCGAGACAAGGAGATAGCTCGAACGATTCAAATTTTGAGCCGTAGAACGAAAAATAACCCATGCTTGATTGGAGAGCCTGGAGTCGGCAAGACAGCCATCGCAGAGAGCCTAGCAATATCAATTGCCCAAGGGACGGTTCCGACGCGCCTAAAGAAGAAAGAAATCTACCTTCTCGACTTGACCGCTCTAGTCGCTGGTACGCAGTTTAGAGGGCAGTTCGAAAGCCGCATTAAGGGTCTCATTGATGAGGTCAAGGAAGCGGGCAATATCATTTTGTTCATAGACGAGGTGCATAATCTTGTGGGGGCCGGCGAGACCGAAAGCAACTCGATGAACGCTGCAAACATACTCAAGCCGGCCCTTTCTCGCGGTGAGATTCAAGTTATTGGTGCGACGACTTTCTCGGAGTACAGGAAGTACATCGAGAAGGATTCGGCTTTGGAACGGCGTTTTCAGCCGGTTACCATCATTGAGCCCTCCATCGACGACACGATCGACGTCCTCACGGGCATTAAGTCGTACTATGAGGTCTATCACCGCGTGAATATTTCGAATGCGCTAGTGCGCAAGATCGCGGTGCTGTCGGAGCGCTATATAACGGATAGGTTCTTGCCCGACAAGGCCATCGACCTGCTGGATGAGGCCGGCGCGTATGCTTCCTTGCGGAACGTCGCGATGGAGAAATACGACAACTTGGCCAGCCAGTTAGAGGCGCTAAAGGCGAGCGAGTCTGAGATTACCTCCACGACGGAGCCGGACAGCATCGACTACGAGAAGCTAGCGCAGGTGCGTTCGGAGATAGCGCAAGTGAGCGAAGACCTGGAAAAGCTTGCGAAGACGGCCTTTGGTGTGCACGTGACGGAAAGTGACGTCGCGCATGTGATAGAGCTGTGGACGGGCATCCCATCCTCGAAAATCAAGGAAGACGAGCTCAAGAAGCTGGCGCAGATAGAGGAGCGGCTCAAGAGCAAGGTCGTCGGCCAGGATGAGGCCGTGGAGGCGTTGGCCTCGGCGATAAAACGTAGTCGCGTGCAAATTAGCCCTCGGCGGAGGCCGGCGTCGTTCATCTTCGTGGGGCCGACGGGAGTGGGGAAGACCGAGCTGGTAAAAGTCCTCGCCAAGGAGCTCTTCGACAGCCCGGAGACGCTCATCCGGCTGGACATGTCCGAGTTCATGGAGAAGCACGCCGTCTCGAGGATAATCGGCTCGCCGCCGGGCTATGTCGGCTATGATGAGTCCGGGCAGGTCACCGAGAAAGTCCGTCGCCGACCTTACTCAGTTTTGCTCTTCGACGAAATCGAGAAGGCCCATCCGGATGTGATGAACATTTTGCTGCAAATCTTGGATGAGGGGAAAATCACCGATGCGCAAGGGCGCCAGGTGAACTTCGAGAACACCATCATAGTGATGACCTCGAACGCCGGCAGCGACAAAAAGGACGGCGCGATGGGCTTTGCGAAGACGCAGGACGACTTGACAAAAGAAAAAGCGCAAAAAGCTTTATCGGACTTTTTGCGACCGGAGTTTTTGAGCCGAATTGACGAGATAATTGTCTTCCAAAACCTCGATAAGCCGGCCTTTGAGAAGATTGCCGACTTAATGTTAAGTGAATACGTTGAGACGCTTGCCGAGCGAGAAATTTGCCTTGAGTACGACCAAGAGGTTCTAGCTTGGCTCGCGGAGAAGGCCTTTGGCGGCAAGAGCGCAGCCAGAGATTTGCGCAACTTGATCCGAAAAGAGGTCGAGGAGAAAATCGCGAATGTGTTGATTGATAACTATGATAAAGGCGTTAAGCGCCTGAAGTTTAGTGTTGACAATGAAAAGCTGGATTTGTGCGGAAAAAGCTGAACTTTTTAAGCAAGCTAGAAGTGCACACCAGGGGTGCCGCGAGGCGCCTTAGAAAACATTACTAAGGCGATTACGTGCTCAATAGCAATACGTTTTTTAGAGCGTGTCGTCAACAAAACTTAGATATATTGCACCGATACCAAATAATGTTATTGCTTAAAACAGCAAAAACTGCTTAATTTGTGAAAGATGAGATTATCCGGGGAGTACCCTAAAACGTTTCTATAGGGTCCTCACGATCATCATCTTTTTTTGTGCCCTATTACAATTTAAAATGCGGGTCTTGTGTTTTTTAGCGAAATTTAATGTTGTTTGCTTTTGTTAGTACCGCCAAGATTTACCCTGGCTTTATTGACGACACGCTTTAGGTATGCTTAAGGCGCCGCGCGATATAGTGCGGCGCCTTTTTTATTTTGTTTTACACCTCAACGAGGAACCCTCGTTTTAGCACAGTCGAGTTGGCGTTTTGAGTTTGGGTTGTGTTGTTGACGTTCGGGTTAAAGCTTGATGTCATGCTGGGTGTCATAGTCGGGCGAACGCTTTTAACGGGCACAGAGGAAAAGCGTCTGGCGTGAGTGCGTGTTTGTTGATCCTCGTATTGAGGGAAGCAGTTGAGCTCGCTTTCGATCATCAAGAGGCGATTATACTTGGCCACGCGCTCGCTGCGACACGGTGCGCCAGCCTTAATTTGCGCACAATTCGTAGCAACAGCGATATCCGCGATGAAAGTATCCTCGGTCTCGCCGGAGCGATGCGACATAATCGTGGTGTAGCCGGCACTTTTAGCCGCCTCGATGGCCTGGAATGTCTCGGTCAGGGTGCCGATTTGGTTTGGCTTAATTAGCACCGAGTTGGCGACACTTTGTTTTACGCCTCTGTTTAGGCGCGCAGTGTTCGTCGCGAAGAGATCATCGCCAACAAGCTGCACTTGCTCGCCCATCGCTTGAGTGATCGTCTCCCAGCCGTTCCAGTCTTGCTCGCTCAATGGGTCCTCAAGCGAAATAATCGGGTACTTGTTGCACAAGTTGAACCAATATTCAATCAGCTCGTCGGTGCTGTAGGTCTTTTGGCGCTTCGGCGTGGTGTAGTTGTCGTTCGTGTACCACTCGCTGCTTGCGGCGTCTAGGGCGATTTTCACTTGGCTTACGTTGTATTGAGCCTTCTGAATCGCCGCCAAAATCAACTCGATAGCCTCTTCGTCCGAGGTCAAATTCGGAGCAAAGCCGCCCTCATCCGCTACGTTAGTGGAGAGGCCTTTATTTTTCAATATGACTCCAAGTGTGTGATAGATCTCCGAGCACCAACGCAGCCCCTCGTGGAAGCTCTTTGCGCCGGTCGGGACAATCATAAACTCTTGGATGTCGAGGTTATTATTCGCGTGAGCGCCGCCGTTGATAACATTCATCATCGGGACGGGCACCTTATGCGCGCTTATGCCGCCGAGATATCGATACAATGGCACCTTGAACGACTTTGCAACAGCCTTCGCCACCGCCAACGACACCGCTAAAGTTGCATTTGCGCCGAGTTTCTGCTTGTTGTTGGTCGAGTCGAGGTCAATCATAGTCTTGTCTACAGTCGTTTGATTGGTGCCTTGAATCCCAACCAGTGCCGGTGCGATAACATTATTGATGTTCTCCACGGCCTTTTTCACGCCTCGGCCAAAGTAGCGATTATTGTTGAAGTCTCGCAACTCCACCGCCTCGAACATCCCGGTAGAGGCGCCAGATGGCACAGCTGCCGTTCCCATCGAGCCATCCTCGAGGGTGACTCGCGCGCAAACCGTAGGGAACCCTCTTGAGTCGAGCACCTCAAAACCAGTTACGCTTTTAATTGTTTGCTTCATATGAACATCTCCAATCTTTGAAAAAATAGTTTCGATATAATTTTGAGCCGGAAGCCGAAATTTATACATTGCCGATAAAAAAAGTATTTCTATTTCTGTGTTGACAATTTCGACAAATGATGATAAGATGAGATAAATTATTCATCTAAATTCACTATCGCTGGAAATTTACAAAAATATGTCGCGACAAGTGGTAATTTGTAGAAATTTTTTGAGGAAAGAGGTTGTCAATATGAAGGAAGGTTTATTTAGGAAGAAGAACTTGGATCGGATCTCCTCGCCGGAGCAGCTCAACGACTACATAAAGGTCTCGAACCCCAGCGTGTGGCTGATTATCAGCGCGCTAATCATTATGGTAGCGGCCTTTGCGATTTGGGCTTTCAGCGGCAATATCACTTCTGAGGTGCAAGGGACGGGCGTATTTCAAGGCGGCTCATCTGGCTCTGTTGACACGGTTGTCTGCTATGTTGATGCGAATAAGGCCCAGAAAGTCTCCGAGGGCATGGAAGTTCGACTTTATGATAAGTCAAAGCCGATGGAGGCCTATGTTAACGGCAAAGTTGTAAGGGTTTCTCACGCGGCCGTCAAGCAAGAGGACATCATGCAGGCGTTCTCGAGCGAGTACATAGCGGACAGTATCCTTGACGCTGAATATGGCGTGGGTGTGCTGATTAAGGTCAATAAGAACTCGAGCGGTGAATATGACTGGGCCAACGGCGAGAAGGGCGATGAGGCCTTTATCAAGCTGGATGGTCTGTGCGGCGCCGACATCATCACAGAGTCGGTTAAGCCGATAGACTTTCTATTCTCGCAGTCTAACTAGAGGGGGGATTTGTAGTGTTTAAGAGAAACTCTGGTGTCGCTAAAGTCCCCGTCGTCATGCAGATGGAGGCCCTCGAGTGCGGCGCAGCGTCTCTTGCGATGATCTTGGCTTATCACGGCAAGTGGCTGCCCCTCGAGAAGGTCCGTGCAGATTGTGGCGTCTCTCGGGACGGAAGTAACCTCAAGGATATGGCCGACGCGGCTGCCGCGTATGGCCTGAAGGTCGACCCGTATCGTTGCGGCATGGAGGACGTGAAAACCCTCCCGGTGCCCGCGATTATCCATTGGAATTTCAATCACTTTGTTGTGCTCAACGGCTTCAAGAAAAATAAGGCCGTGATAAATGACCCTGCGCGTGGTACCGTGGAGGTGCCCCTCGATGAGTTCGATCGCGCCTTTACTGGGATTATCGTTTGCTTCGAGCCGACTGAAGAATTTGTTGCGGACGGCAAAAAGAAAAGCGTTTGGTCCTTTGCGAAGGCTCGTCTTAAAGGCACGCTCGTACCATTTATTTTTGTCATCCTGACCGGCTTGCTGGTCACATTCATTGGCATCGTCAACCCGGTTTTCACACGAATATTTATGGATAGAATCCTCTCAGGGCAGAACCCCGAGTGGCTCATTCCAGTGCTGACGGGTATGGCTTCGCTAGTCGTTTTCCAAATCATCGTGCAGGCCATCAACATCATCTACATGCTCAAAATTAAGGGTAAGCTCGCGATTGTAGCCAACTCGATGTTCATGTGGCACGTCTTGCGCCTGCCGATGCATTTCTTTTCGCAGCGTCAAATTGGAGACATTGCGATGAGACAAAGCTCAAATGAGAGCATCGCGGAGGTCTTGATCCAAAGCTTGGCGCCGATTTTGCTCAACGCGATAATGTTAGTATTTTACTTTTTCATGGTCATAAAGATCAGTTGGCCGCTCACGCTTTTAGGCCTCACGGCGGTCATCATCAATATGTTCATGGCGAATTACATCTCGAAAAAGCGCATCAATATTACTCGTGCGCAGCTGCGGGACGCCGGTAAGTTGGCTTCGACGACGGTTTCTGGCATCGAGATGATCGAGACCATCAAGTCTTCGGGCGCTGAGAATGGTTTCTTCGAGAAGTGGGCTGGCTATCAAGCTTCTGTTAATTCCTCTGTGGTACGTTTCTCAAAGCTCAACGAGTACATCGGAGCTATCCCGGAGGTCATTCAAGGCTTTGCCAATATGGCGGTTTTGCTCATCGGTGCGATGTTCATCATGCAAGGCTCAAACGGCTTTACGGCAGGTGTCTTGATGATGTTCCAGGGCTATTTAGGTAAGTTCCTCGAGCCGCTGGATTCCTTTAGAGGCATCGGGCAGCAGATGCAAGAAATGCGCACCGATATGGAGCGCATCGAGGACGTCATGAACTACGAGCCGGATGTGGTCTATGAGGACGTTGAAATCGACGAGAATGCTGAATACTCGAAGCTGACCGGCGAAATGCAAATGAAGAACGTCACCTTTGGCTACAAGCCCTTGGGTGAGCCGCTGATTAAGGACTTTAACTTGACGCTGAAACCCGGCTCGACGGTGGCATTTGTTGGTGCCTCGGGTTGCGGTAAGTCCACACTTGCAAAGCTCATTTCTGGCCTATATAAGCCGTGGTCTGGCGAGATAACCTTCGATGGCCAACCTATTTATGATGTCAACCGCGAGATTTTCACTAGTTCTGTTGCGGTCGTCGACCAAGACATTATCCTGTTCGAGGACACCATCGCGGAGAACATCAAGATGTGGGACAAGTCCATCAGCGATACGGCTATGATCTCCGCTGCGAAGGATGCGCAAATTCACGAGGACATCATGCAAAAGGACGGCGGCTACAGTCATAAGGTCTTGGAGGGCGGTAAGAACTTCTCTGGCGGCCAGCGTCAACGTATTGAAATTGCGCGCACCTTGGCCAAAGACCCCACGATTATCGTGCTTGACGAGGCAACTTCCGCGTTGGATGCCAAGACCGAAAATGAGGTCATTGAGGCAATTACAGACCGCGGCGTGACTTGCATTATTGTGGCGCACAGACTCTCGACGATTCGCGATTGCGATGAAATTATTGTTCTCGACAAGGGGCAAGTCATCGAGCGCGGTACCCACGATGAGCTCTTCGCCAAGAACGGCATGTATACGCAGCTGATTACTACTGAGTAGAAAAGAGGTGACTTGAATGAGTTGGTTTAGCGAGCAAGTGAAAAAAAGAATGCGACGCGATAAGGAGGACTTCGAAAACTCCTTCGTTGAGCTGTCGTCGGTGGTGCTAGGCGAATCGGCGATAGCAAAGGCCCTTAATAATGACAGACAAAAAACTAAGAACGCTATCGAGGAAATCTTACGGTTCTACAATGCGAAAATCATCGAGCTGCCGGACAAACTCGAGGACATGAATGAGCAGCTTGAGTATATGCTTCGCCCGACCGGAATCATGCGTCGAACCGTTGAGTTGACGGGCAAATGGTGGCAAAGCGCTGTTGGTGCGATGATTGCTCAAACTAAGTCCGGAGACACGGTCGCGCTGATTCCGGAGGGCGGCAAGAGGTACAGCTTCTTCGACTATGAGTCGGGTAAGCGCATCCGGGTGACGGACAAAACCGCCGACCTCCTTGAGCGACAAGCGTTTTGCTTCTATAAGCCATTCCCGCTGAGGAAACTCAAGCTGATGGACATAAGCAAATACATTTTGTCGACCCTAAATCGTGCGGACGTGATGTACATGATCTTTATGTCGCTCATCGTTCAAGGTGTCGGCATGGTTTTGCCGTTCGTAAATAAGCTCTTGTACGGCGGCGTCATCCCGTCCGGCAAGGTCGGCCTGCTCATGCCATTTGCGTGCCTGCTCATCGGTATGACGGTCTCACAGACGCTCATACGGATTGTCAACAAGCTTGTCGGCGCGCGCATAAGTATGAAGATGAACGTCTCGATTCAAGCGGCAACCATGAGTCGAATCATCTCGTTGCCGGCGAACTTTTTCTCCAAGTACAGCTCCGGCGACTTGTCGTCGCGTGTCGAGGGGATGCAGCAAATTTCATTGATGCTGAGCGAGTTGTTCTTCGGCGTGGGTTTGTCGACGCTGTGCTCATTCATCTACGTCTTCCAAATGAACACATACGCGTCGCAGCTGGTCATTCCGGCGATAATCTTGGTCATCGTTCAGCTGGCGCTAAACATTGTCAGCACGCTGCTTTTGATTAACCTCAACCGCAAAAAGACAAACATAAAAATAAGACTGACTTCGCTTATTTACTCGTTGTTCTCGGGCGTCCAGAAGATAAAGCTCTCCGGCGCCGAGAGACGTGCTTTCTCGAAGTGGGCCTCGACCTACAAGGAGGGCGCCGAAATCGATTATAACCCGCCGATTTTGATAAAAGTTTTGCCGATGATTTCCACGATTATCTCGATGATCGGCACGATCGTGTTGTATTTCATCGCCGGCACAACCAATGTAAGTATGTCAAGCTTCATCGCATTCAACACGGCCTACTCGATGGTGAGTGGCGCTTTGATGGCGCTCACGCCGCTGTTTACGAAGGCCGCTGAGATGAAGCCTATAATCGAGGTGGTTAAGCCAATTCTCGACGCCGAGCCGGAAGTCAGCGAGAACAAGCAGATAATTACGAATTTGTCCGGTGCCATCGAGCTTAATAATATTTCCTTTAAGTATGACGAGAAGGGCCCGCTGGTTCTGGACAACATCAGCTTGAAAATCGAGCCGGGACAATATATCGCAATTGTTGGCAAGACTGGCTGCGGTAAGTCGACCCTTATGCGCTTGATGCTGGGTTTTGAGTCAACGAAGAATGGTGCGATTTACTACGACGGCCAAGATATCAATATGCTCGACTTGAAGAGCTTGCGGCAACACATTGGCGCCGTTATGCAAAATGGTAAGCTCTTTCAAGGCGACATCTTCTCCAACATCATAATTGCGGCACCTTGGCTGACCCTGAATGAGGCTTGGGCTGCGGCGCGTCTGGCCGGCATCGAGAAGGACATAAAAGAAATGCCAATGGGTATGCACACGCTCATCTCTGAAGGTAGCGGCGGCGTCTCCGGCGGCCAAAAACAACGACTGATGATTGCCAGAGCTATTGCGCCAAAGCCGAGCATTTTGATGTTCGATGAGGCCACAAGCGCGCTTGATAACATCACTCAGAAGCAAATATCAGAGTCGCTTGATTCCCTCAAGAGTACAAGAATCGTGATTGCTCACCGATTATCGACGATTAAAAACTGCGACAGGATTATTGTCATCGATGGCGGAAAAATCGTTGAAGATGGCACCTTCGATGAGCTTATGGAAAAGAAAGGTTTCTTCGAAGAGCTAGTTAAGCGTCAGCAAATCGGAGATCCGTGCTAGTATATAGATGGGCGCCGCGCGGTATAGTGCGGCGCCTGCTGTTTTAGCCAGCCATAAAGATATTATACAAAATTATTGTTTTGTATAATTCAATCCTCTTGCTGTTCAGACTCTTTTAAGAAAACTCCCACGAAAAACTATATTTCCATTTCGTCAAATTATATGCTAAAATATCATGAGCAGCTTTAACTTTGGCTTCTTTAAAATAAAACCGAGGAGAGTTGAGTAAATTGGGGACGTTTGAAAGCAACACAAGTGAAAAAGAACTTCGCCACAACGCATTAACTCAATCTGATAGCAAAATAGCTGAGCTAAAAGCCAGGTTAATTGAGCTTCGCATACAGAGCGAAAACAACCAGGAAACCGTGGAAAAGCTGTACTTGCAAAACGAGGAATTAAAAGAGGAATATGAAATTCTTGAAGCGGAGTACAACATCATTGCAAATGCGCAGTGGTGGAAAATTACGAAGCCTATGCGTATTTTTTGCACAGGCCTAAAAAAGGCAATTCGAAATAGGTACACCGTAAAAGTTGCTAAAGGTTTGCGTTATCTGAAGAAAAACGGCCTCTCGGAAACTGTACGAAAAGTGCGTTGCAGGAAAAATATCTTAAAAAGCAAGTTTGTACTGTCCTCGAAGGAACTTGCCGCGCAAAGGACGACAAGATTCGACAACAACATAAAATTTAGTGTGATTGTCCCGCTTTACAACACGCCGAAAAAGTTCCTTAAAGAAATGATCGCCTCGGTGCAGGCGCAAACTTACGTAAATTGGGAACTTTGCCTGGCTGACGGTAGCGATACTGAGCATATTTATGTTGAGAAAATTTGTACAAGCCTTGCTCAAAAGGACTGCCGGATTAAATACAAAAAGCTCGAGAAAAACGGTGGCATCTCCGAGAACACCAACGAGTGCCTCAGCATGGCTACCGGCGAGTATATTGCCTTGTTCGACCACGACGACCTACTGCATCCGGCAGCCTTATTTGAGAACGCAAAGGCTATAAACGAGAAAAGTGCCGATTTCCTCTACAGCGATGAATTCGTTTTTAAAGGCTCGCTAAATAATATTATCGGCACGCATTTCAAGCCCGACTTTGCCATCGACCACCTCCGCGGCAACAACTATATTTGCCACTTCACAGTGTTAAAAAGGGCTTTGCTGGAAGAGAGCGGCCTGTTTGGAAAAGAATTTGATGGCTCGCAGGACCATGACTTAATTTTTCGGCTCGTCGAAAAGGCAAAATGCATAGTGCACATCCCGAAGGTGCTTTATTTTTGGCGTAGTCATGCGGCTTCTGTCGCAGGAGATATCAGCTCGAAAACCTACGCAATTGAGGCAGGCATCAACGCTGTAAAATCTCATCTAGAGCGTTGTGGCCTAAATGCGACCGTAGAGAGCTCCGAGGTTTGTCCGACAATTTACCGCATTAGATATGAGATTATTGGCGAGCCGTTGATTTCCATCTTGATTCCAAACAAAGATCAGATTTCCACGCTTGCAAAGTGTATAAACTCGATTTTTCGAAAGTCTACCTACAAAAATTTTGAAATAATTATAATTGAAAACAACAGCGAGAAAACCGATACTTTCGAATATTATAACTACCTTGAGGGTAAGTATCCAAACGTGAAGGTTGTGACTTGCAACACCCACGGCAAGTTTAACTACTCAACAATCAATAACTTTGGTGCGGCGTTTGCTAAGGGCGAGCATTTACTATTCCTAAATAACGATGTCGAGGTCATCAGCGAGAACTGGCTTGAGGAGATGCTGATGTACTCTCAACGCGAGGATGTCGGTGCCGTTGGCGCAAAGTTATATTACCCTGACGATACCATTCAACATGCCGGCGTGATTATTGGTATTGGCGATGTTGCAGGTCACTCGCACAGACACTTCCCAAGAAATTCGGCTGGCCACCTTGGCAGATTAAGTCTTGCGCAAAGCTATACGGCGGTAACTGCGGCTTGTTTGATGATGAAGGCTAGTGTATTCAAAGAAATTAACGGTTTTGATGAGGCTTTTGAGGTCGCGTACAACGATGTCGACTTATGCATGAGAATCCGCAGCTTGGGATACTTAATCGCATGGACACCGCATGCGGAGCTTTATCATCACGAATCAAAAAGTCGAGGCGATGATAATGAAAATTTCATCAAGAAAATGCGCTCACAAAAAGAAATAAAACTTTTCAAGCAGCGCTGGAAAAAAGAGCTAAAACAAGGTGATCCATACTATAACCCGAACTTGACGCTGGATAGTGAGGATTTCTCGGTCAAAACGGTTGAGGATAAGCTTACGGACTAGAAGAGTTTAAAAATCCAGAGAATCAAGCCGTAAACGACGGAAGCAGTTGTCCCGAAAACCAGCACGGGGCCTGCAATGATAAACATTTTAGCGCCGATGCCCATAACGTGACCTTCGCTTTTGAACTCGATAGCCGGGGCGACGATGGAATTCGCAAACCCTGTTATCGGGACGAGCGTTCCGGCTCCCGCATGTTTGGCAATGCGGTGGTAAATATTCAAAGCGGTTAGCAGTGCGCCAAGGCCTACCAAAGTAACAGAAACAGCCGCTCGCGCATCCTTCGTTGTCATGCCAAGGTAAGTTGTATATAGTGTCAACAAAAGCTGTCCGATTGTGCATATGGCGCCTCCAGACAGAAACGCCAAAGTCATGTTTTTCAGCATTGGCGAGGCGGGTGAGGCCTGATCAGACATTTTGGAGTACTCATTTTTTGTAGGTTTCAAAAAAACACATCCTTTCTAGGCTAATTTTTGCAAACCATCTAGCTTTATTCACGCATTTTAGTTTCTAGACCGTTTTTTTAGAACATGGCTCAAGGCTGCAGTAGCCGCGCTACAAAACGCGGCTTGTTGAGTTTTAAGCTGGTGTCTTCCCCAAGATTAGCATACTGGCAACAGGCTCTAACCATTGAAACAAGTTCCTTCACGACCTCACTCGCGATGATAAGCCCGGCGACCGACGGCACAAAAGAGACACTTCCCGGCGTACGTTTTTCACTTGAGTTAATAGGAGTGCTTATCGGCTCAAGCGGAGTTTCTTTTGAGTAAACTACTTTTAAGGCGTCCACTCCGATTTTTCTTAGCTCTCGACGCATAACTCGGCACAGCGGGCACACGCTCGTACTAAAAATATCCGTAACCTCGAACATTGTCGGATCAAACTTATTTCCGGTGCCCATGCAGCTTATGATGGGAATCTCATTTTGCTTACAAGTCTCGACGAGCGAAAGCTTAGATGCGACCGTGTCAATCGCATCAATCACGTAGTCGCAACCGCCAATAATGTCTGGCGAGGTCTCTTTTGTATAAAAAGTCTTATGCGTCGTTGCATTTGCGTTCGGGTTTATGTCTAAGATTCGCGCCTTTGCGACGTCGACCTTAGCTTGCCCAAGCGTGCTGTGTAATGCAATAATCTGCCGGTTTAGGTTGGTTAAGTCAACGGTATCGTCATCTACCAAAACAAAGCCTCCAACGCCGCACCTAGCTAACGCCTCCACCACATACGAGCCAACACCGCCAAGGCCAAAAACAGCCACTGTGCTTTTCTTGAGTTTGCTTAAATTTTCTTCACCTAAAATCATAGCCGAGCGAGAAAATTGATCCATGTTTTGCCTCCAACTTGCTTTTATGTGAATATTTTAGCATAGAAAAACCACCTCAAGCGAGGTGGTTTGATTTTTAGGAGCGCCCTAAATGTGCATTTTCTATTGACTTGCTGCCACTGCCGGGCCGCGAGGCCAAAGAAAATAATATTTTCTTTGTGTACAAGAGCCCAACGAAGTTGCGCTCTTGTATGGCCGAAGGCCCTACGGGCCTTCGGCGCCTCGCGGCCGTCAGATGCTCGCTTAGGGCACTCCCTGATTTTTTAATCGGTCATCAACCAGTCAATGAGATTATATAAGCCTTTCACGCCTAGGAAAGCCGCTTTACCCGCATACTTTATTACTGGCACAGCACACTTTGCCCCCACCACTGCACTCTTCGCGCCAGCGGTAATAACTTTCCTTGGGATGTATGTAACGTTGTCAACGGTTTCAGTAACAGCTTTTGCCTTTTTCTCAAGCTCTTTTTTTGCCTTTCCTGGCAAAGCCTCAACTTTTTTTATAAACTCAGTAGCTTTAGCAATCGTAAAACCTGTTCCAATTAAAGTTGGAATTTTCAACCATAGTTTGCCGTCTAAAGTCAGAATTTTAAACAGTAATGATATAGCACCTAATTTATATGCACAATATAAGAACCCTGCAATAGCGACAGATTCAAAAGTTCCTTTTGCTATATCTCCTATTGACCAACCTTCTTGCTGGTTTTGATTCTGTGCTGCACTGTTGTTCATTGCAGCACATTCATTCACACCAATCGAAGTCACAAACGTACAAACGGCCAAACCAAAAGTTACTAATTTCTTTTTTAATGAGCAAACCTTTTTCATTTCACATTCTCCTTTTCATTAGTTTTTTTCTTTAGCTTCTTCGCGACTTTTGTTCGGTTGTGTTTGTGAGTTAAGTCTATGTTTGTATTATACAACTTCGCAGAGGCACTATAATTCCAAAAAAGAAAAAAAGGGCACCTCCTACCTTTTAAACAAAAAACACGTCTTTTAGCGCGACATAAAGTCAGCTTGCACAAACATTCTTATAATCAACGCAAATCACTACTTCCTACATGTATAAACAGCAAAAAAGATTATTTGATTTTCGAATAACAAATAAGTTTTTCGAGGATGTGGTTTTAGCTAAACTCAAGAAAGAAAAAACGTCTAAAACCGAAAAAATTATTTCAATGGTACTCGTAAAAAGGGAAACGTTATTATTTCCAAATTAACGTCCTCTCTAATAACTCCTTCAACTGCTCCAATGTCTCAAGCTTGCAGGCCTGGTTCCTAAAGGCTGCCGCGCCAGGAATGCCCTTTATGTAGAAGGCAATATGCCTGCGTGCCTTCATCATACCGTGCTTTTCGCCATCGTTTTCGCAAATGGCAATAACGTGCTTGTACATAACTTTAAGCTTTTCTTCGATGCTTGGCGGCTCAAACGTTGGCACTGCGCCTAGAAAAGAATTAATCTCGGCGAAAATCCAAGGGTTTCCTAGCGCTGCGCGTCCAACCATGACCATATCGCAACCGGTCTTGTCGAGCATCTCTCTAGCAGCTTGTCCGGACGCAATGTCCCCGTTGCCGATGACTGGGATTTTGACAGCCTTTTTCACCTGCGCGATGATGTCAAGGTCGACGCTTGGTTTGTACATTTGCTCGCGCGTACGCCCATGAATGGTAATTGCGTCGGCACCAGAATCCTCACAAATCTTCGCAACAAGCGGCGCATTTACGCTGTTTTCGTCCCAGCCCTTGCGAATCTTCACGGTAACCGAGACGTCGACGGCTTTTTTTACCGCGTTGACAATTTTACCGCAAAGCTTGGGATTCTTCATCAAGAGGGCCCCACCGCCGCTTTTATTGACCTTCGGCGCCGGACACCCCATATTTATGTCAATTATGTCTGGTTTGTATTGCAGCGCAAAGACCGCCGCCTCGGCCATTATCTCCGGGTCATCCCCGAAAATTTGAATGGCGCAAGGATGCTCGTTCTCGGAGAGCTGCAAAAGATTTATCGTCTTCTCGTTGGCGTAGGAAATCCCGCGCGAGCTGACCATCTCGCTAATCACGTAGCTCGCGCCGAACCGTACGCACAACTCACGGAAGGCCTTGTCGGCGACGCCAGCCATCGGCGCCAGCGCAACAGGTCCATTAATTTCTACATTCCCGATTTTCATGCTTGTGTCACGCCAGCCGCCGCGAATTTAGCCTTTACCTCCTGCACGATTTCCTCCATGTGCATGCTCCTCGAGCCCTTAACCAAGACAGCATCGCCCGGTCGAATAAGCTCCTTGAGGCACGCGATAGCCTCCTCATTTGAGTTAAATATGTGCGCATGCACAGCAGGCGTCGCGCCCTCTGCGATTGCCTTGGCTAACGCGCCGACCGTCATTACGATGTCAACCCCAAGCTGCGCAGCAACGCGACCGACCTCCTCGTGAAGTGACGTCGCCAGTTCGCCAAGCTCTAACATGTCTCCGAGGACTGCAATTTTGCGGCCTTTTTTCGGCAATTGAGCCAAAACCTTCAGCGCGCTTTTCATCGAGTCCGGGTTCGCGTTGTAGGTGTCGTCAATCAACGTGATGTCACTCAAGTGATGTATACTTTGCCGCATATTGAGGTTCTTAAAGCGCGACAGACCAGCCTGGATTTCATCAAGTGTCATGCCCATCGAGAGGCCGATCGCAATCGCGACAAGCGCGTTGTAGACGTTGTGCTCGCCTATGGTCGGGATGACAAACTCGCGGCAGTCGCCGCTGTCCAAGACCTCAAAGCGCATCGTCTCATTCTGCGTCGAGAGATTTCGCGCTGTAAAGATACCGTCGTTCGTGATGCCAAACGAAATCACGTTGAAGGCCGTGCTGCCCTGCGTCTTGCAAAGAATGTCGTCGTCGCCGTTGACGAACAAGTAGTCCTCCTCGCGCAAGAAACTCGTAATTTTGAACTTCTCTTTGAAGATATTTTCTCGCGTGAGCAGGTTCTCGATGTGCGTCACGCCGATGTTCGTCAGCACCGCGTGGCTCGGCCGGGCCATCTCCGCGAGGGCCTCCATCTCGTTGAACTCACTAATGCCCATCTCCACTACAGCGACCTCGTGCCCAGCCTCGAGGCCCAAAAGCGTCAACGGCAAGCCAATTTGACCATTCAAGTTGCCGCTCGTCTTGTGCACCTTAAATTTCTCGCTCAGCACGCTGGAGATCATCTCTTTGGTCGAGGTCTTCCCCACGCTGCCGGTCACGCCGACGACCGGAATGTCAAACTTGCTGCGATAGTAAGCGGCCAAACATTGCAAAGCCACCCTCGTGTCGCGCACCTTTATATAGATTTTGTTTTGGTCAAGTTCAATGTTATCGTGCTCGGCCGTTAGGGTTGCAAGCGCACCCGCCTCGAAGGCGTTCTCGATGAAGTCGTGACCATTAAATTTGTCGCCTTTTATCGGAATAAAAAGCGCACCAGGACTGAGTTTGCGGGTGTTGGTGCTCACCGAGTCGACCGTAATGTCGACCCTGCCGCTGAGTAACTTCCCATCGACGGCCGCAATGATTTCTCGAATGCTCAATTTGTCCATAGCTTATCGAACCTCGCTCAACTCACTCAAAATCTCGGCCACAACCTCGCGCTCGTCGAAGTGCACGCGCTGACCGTTAATCTCCTGGTAATCCTCATGGCCCTTGCCGGCCAGCACGATGATGTCGTTATCCTTGGCGATGGAGAGGCAGTACTTGATGGCCTCGCGCCGGTCGGGAATCACGATGAACTTACCGCGCGTCTTCCGGAGGCCCACCTCGATGTCGGAAATGATATCCATGACGTCCTCGTTGCGCGAGTTATCGGCCGTGACAACAGATAAATCCGAGAGCTTCCCGGAGACCTCCCCCATCTCGTAGCGCCGAACCTTAGGACGATTTCCTCCCGCGCCAAACAACGTAATGAGACGATTCGGCCGATACTCACGCAAGGTCGTCAGGATATTCTCCATGCTCAAGGCGTTGTGCGCATAGTCGATGAGCAGCGTAAAGTTGCCCGGCACCGGCACAGACTCAATACGCCCCTTGACCTTGACCTCGTTCAGACCGTTCACGATGGCGCTTTTGGGTATGTCAAAGTGGCGACACGCGGAGATCGCCGCGAGCGCGTTATAGATGCTAAACTTGCCGGGGATGTCCACGTTCACGCTCAAATTTTCCTTGCCGGCGGTCTCGAAATGGATGCCAACATAGCCCGACTGCGAAATCAGCGACTCGTTAAATGCGACAAGGTCAGCGTTGCGCGAGAAGCCATAAGTCTCAACGTCGCAAGTGTGGCCGCTCAAGATGTCCCTGTAGCTGCGATCGTCGACGTTAATAAGGCTCAGCTTACACTTCCTAAAGAGCAAACTTTTGCACTCGAGGTACTCTTCCATGGTGGCGTGCTCGTTGCCACCGATGTGGTCCATCGAGAAGTTCGTAAACACGCCATAGTCGAAGGTAAAGCCGTCCATGCGGTGCCACTTCAGCCCCTGCGAGGAGGCCTCCATAACGGCACACTTGCAGCCGCTATCGACCATTTGACGCAAAAAGCGTTGTATCTCATAGGATTCCGGCGTCGTATTTACCGTTTTAGTTACCTCATCGCCGATAATGACTCCAAGTGTGCCGATCACACCGGTCTTTAGGCCGGCCTTCTGAAGAATCGTGCGTATCATACATGAGACCGTGGTTTTGCCCTTCGTGCCGGTTATAGCGATGGTTTTCAGCTGCGAGGCCGGGTTGCCGAAGAACTCTGCCGACATGAATGCCAAGGTCTCCCTTGTATCCTTTACCCGAACGACCGTAACATCCTCATGCAGCACCTGCACGTCATCCGAGATGATTATCGCACAGGCACCGTTCTCAAGCGCCTTGCCGATAAAATTATGCCCGTCGGCGTCATAGCCTTTTAAGCAAACAAAGGCCGAGCCCTTTGTACACTTTCTCGAATCATAAAAAATATCGCTAATTTCGACATCTAAATCGCCTTGCACCAGCGTATATTCCACGCCGCGAACCAAATCCCTGAGCCCCATACCAGTCACCCTTAACCTCAAATCATCCGGACTTCCCAACATATTATGTGTCCTAGCTATAATATTGCCACAAATGGGCCTTTTTGTAAAATAAAAAATGAAAACCTCGAGCGAAGAAGCATCGAGGCTTTTCGTGTGTACCTTTTAGAAGCTGCACCAATAGGTAAAACGACTTACCCACAAAACAACGCTTAGGGTTAAAAACCGAAAAAACACGGAACACTTGGTAAAACGGCTGCGGAAGTCGATAGATGTTCACTGTTTATACTCGGGAATGCGGCGCGTTGTTCAAATAACTATGTTAATAGATTTATTTATGTGTAAGGCCGCATATTCCTTGTCGCTTTTAATCAGCGCCTTTCAACCTGGCAAAGAAAACGTTCTGTCCTTAATCAACGTATCTTCTACCCACCTAATTCCTCGATAAATGCTACTTTCAGCAACATCATAACTAGCTGCAATTTGGGCATATGTGCGGTATTCTCGCAGATACTCTAGTGTCGCCAACAGCAATTCTTCTATACGCAGTTTTTGATGTCTTCCTGCATATCCTTTCTTTTTTACGGCATTGCTAATGCTACATACATGAATGCGATTTTTACAAACGGTGAAAGTTAAAATAAGCGGTTACTTATGTACTTTTTCAGAGTTTGATTTTACAGGATATTCGCTTACATATACCGGAATTTAGCAATGCCTTTTTTACTCTGTATTTATTTTTGCAAAAGGCCTAATGATAAAAAATTTATGCTATAATATTTATGAGGTGTTAAATCAATGAACTTGTGTATGAATCTTGGCACGTGGAATGCTATTTTCGCGGTGCCTTGTGAGGTTATCGATAAGCACATAAAATTGGCGGGCGGTGCTCAGCTTAAAGTGCTGTTATTTATGCTGCGGCATGCGGGTGAAAATCTCTCACTTGCGAAAATTGCCGTGGCGCTTTCGATGACTGAACTCGATGTGAAAGACTCCATGCAATATTGGATTGAAACGAATATCTTGACTGGATTAAAAGAAGCCGAGGCCCCTGAGACTACGGCCTTGCCTGACCGCAACGAGGCTGCTAACGATAAAGAAATTGAACCTAAGCGTCAATTTACTCGCGTGGAAAAACCAGATACCGCCTCCGTTGCGCAGAGAATAAGTGACTCGGCAGAGATTTCATCGCTGATGCAAGAAGCACAAATTATCCTTGGGCGGCCCATTTCTAACGGAGACTGTTCGACCTTAATAATGCTGCACGACACGTATGGGCTGCCGGTGCACGTCATTTTGATGCTCATGCAATATGCGGTGAGCGTAGGTAAGCGGCACATGAACTACATAAAGACGACGGCCATCTCCTGGGCGGAGGAGGAAATCGACACGATCGAGAAGGCCGAAAATAAAATTAGAGCCCTCGAGACCTCCCGAAAGGCTTGGCTTACACTTGAGAAAATTATCGGCATTGAGCATCGTTCGCCCTCCTCTAAAGAAGACGAGGCTGCAAATCGGTGGCTAAATACTTGGAGAATGCCAGGCGACCTAATTAAAGAAGCCTACGATCGGTGCGTCAACGCCAAAGGCAAATACATCTTGAGCTACATGGACAGCATCATCAAGCGGTGGCAAAATTGCGGCATAAAGACGCTGGCGCAAGCCCTCGAGGAGGACAAGCTCAAGAAATCCGCCTACTCGCAAAAGCCGGCCAATGACTTCACTTCGTACAACATCGACGAGTACGAGCGTAACTATATGTACATATAGGGAGTGTCAGAAGCGAATCTATGGGCGCCGCGAGGCGCCGAAGGCCCATAGGGCCTTCGGCCAGCCCAGAGCACAACTTTGTTGTGCTCTGGGCTACAACGAAAATAAATATTTATTTTCGTTGGCCTCGCGGCTGGTCAGGCTAAAAAAGATAAAACTATCATTAGGATATCCCATTCATATAAAGGAGCTTTTTATGGGCATAAAGACGAAAATTTTGCAGCAAGCTGAGGCCGAACTCGAACTTTTGCGCAAAACTCAGGTGGAAAAATGCGAGCTTCGAAAAAAATCTTTCTATATGCAAGTGAAAAGAGCCGGCGAAATCGAGGCACAACTCTCTCGTACGGCCATCGACTCGGCTAAGGCGGTTTTGTCCGGTGCTAACGCAAAAGAAAAACTCACCGAGCTAAAAAATAACAATCTGGCCCTTCAAAAAGAACTTGAAGGTCTGCTCACTGCGGCCAACTTGCCGAGCGACTACCTTGACGTGAAACACTGCTGCCAGGCATGCAAGGATACCGGCTACGTTGACGGTGTGATGTGCGCCTGCCTGAAGGGCTTAATAAAAAAGATTACCTATGAAAATTTGAATCGCCTCTCCCCGCTTTCCTTGTCAACCTTTGAGGCTTTTGACATTAGCCTTTACCCTGATGAGAACTCCAAAGATGGCGTCAATATTCGCTCGCACATGGAGAAAATTCTAAATTTTTGCAAGGCCTACGCTAGTCGTTTCTCTAGTTGCGCAGAGAATTTATTCATGCAAGGTGCAACAGGCCTTGGCAAGACGCATCTATCGTTGGCCATTGCAGAATCGCTCATAAATCGCGGCCACAATGTGATCTATGTCTCGACGCCGAACATCATATCGAAGCTTGAGAAGGAGCACTTTAATCATAACCTTCAGGACGAGGAGACCGAAAAGCACCTAATTGACTGCGATTTGCTGATTCTTGACGATCTCGGTACGGAGTTTCAGACGAGCTTCTCGAGCGCCACGATTTACAATATCATCAACTCGCGCATAATGTACCAAAAGCCAACCATAATCAGCACGAACCTTTCCGTTAAGGAGATTCAAAGTGCGTACTCCAAGCGTCTTGTGTCGCGCATTATGGGTAACTATAAAAGGCTGTTTTTCCTTGGGAATGATATTAGGCAATCGCTGCGAAGACCGTAAGGTTAGCAAATTTAAAAATCCGCAAAAGCTATTTGTTTTAGGCCATTGCTAAATTTCGATATGCAGTGTAAAATAGAAGCATGAACAAAGAACTTAAATGCTCGAAATGCGGGAGCGACAAACGAGTAAAAAGCGGATCCAACAATAAAAAACAGCGTTATTTGTGCAAAAAATGCGGATGCCGCTAAACGGTAAGCCAGCGCGGCTACCCGGAGCATATCAGACGAAAAGCAATACAGTTGTATTTGGAAGGAAATGGCTTTCGGCGAATCGAAAGGATACTTAAAGTTAGTCACGTTTCTGTCATAAACTGGGTAAAAAAGCCGGCGCGAAATTAGAAGAAGTTCCTAAAAAAGCCGAAAAAGTCGATGCTTTGGAGTTTGATGAGTTGTGCGTAATTTAAAAAAACATCTGGCTCTGGACCGCGGTAGGCCGCGCCACAAAGCGGCTTGTTGTTTTTCAAATTGGCACTCGAGAAACAAATATTTCCAAAAACTCTCGAATAAAATTAGCCATATTGACGCAAGATTTTATGCATCTGACCATTGTTATGCCTACAATCTCATCGACCCTGCCAAACATCTCACTGGAAAAGCACACACATATACCATCGAGCGCATGAACCGGTTGATGCGTTACTATCTTGCAAGATTTGCCCGAAAAACCTACTGCTATTCGAAAAGCCTGCAGATGATCAAGTACTCTCTTTTGCTGTTTATGCATAGGGATTTTGTTGAGCATATGAAAATTTAGCAATGCCCGCTTATGTTAACAGGCTCTAATGTGTTTAATCAGTTCGCTCATGCTAAAAAAAGAATTTTTAGCACCTAAAATCCGCATTTTGTCTCTCGAGTTTTATTTAAATGCTCAACTAGGGCACTCCTCAGCATCTCTAACAGTGTAACATTTATCCCTAGAGCGAAATTCATGAATGCTACTATTTAATGATACGAGGACCACTATTTGATGATTTTCCGCTTTAGCCACCGCGGCCGCGAGGCCAAAGAAAATAATATTTTCTTTGTGGCGCATAGCTCAACTTTGTTGAGCTATGCGCTAGCCGAAGGCCCAGAGGGCCTTCGGCGCCTCGCGGCGCGCAGGTGGCTTATGCATTTTCTCTTGTACAGCCTCATGATTAAAAATTTTCAAAAATTCTCGCAAGTTTCCCTCGAAAGGGCACAAATTACTCCTTTTTGACTGTATTTTGAAAACGCAAAAAGGAGGGTGACGATGAAACGAAGTCTTAACGGGGGCTTGACGCAGCGCGAGTGTAAATTTTGCAGCTACTATGTCAACTCCGGCGAGGTGAAAAAATCTGCGGCCTTTGCGGGATACAAGGTCGACCCCGAGTCCGCTGGCTACAAGCTCTTGTTGCGAGATGACATAAGCGCCAAAATCGACGAACTATATGCGCAAAAGAAAAAAAATCTCCTATATAAGGCCTGCCGCGGCTATGAAAAATTGGCCTTTGGGAGCGTTTCCGATGCGATTAAGTTGATTTACTCCGAGAGCCTTAGCCTCGACGCCATCAGCAGGATGGACCTCTTTAACGTCTCGGAGATAAAACGGCCGCGCGAGGGCACTTTGGAAATAAAATTCTTCGACCGCTTTAAGGCGCTCGAGAAACTGCAACAACTGGATTTTCTGAACGTCAACCAAAACACGTCCTTCTACGACGCCATCGAGAGTAGCGTGAAAGCCATGAGCCTCGCAGAGCCCCCGCCCCCTTGAAGGCAGGTGAGCGTTTGATTGACGTTTAAATCCTTCTCTAAAAAGCAAATCCTCGCGCTCTCTTGGTGGGCCACCCCCGACTCCCTCGACCGCTACGACGCCATCATCTGCGACGGCGCCATCCGGAGCGGCAAAACGTTGTGCATGGGCATCTCTTTCGTGGCGTGGGCCATGCGAAACTTCAACGCCTCAACCTTCGCGATTTGCGGGAAAACTCTCGGATCAATTAAGCGTAATTTCATCGATCCGGTTTTGCCAACCCTTATTGAACTCGGCTTTAAGTGTCACTTCAAGGTCTCCGAGAACTTGCTCACTGTTAGCTTTGGTCGCGTCGAGAATAAATTTTATTTGTTCTCTGGCAAGGACGAGGCCAGCGCGGCGTTCATTCAGGGCATTACCCTCGCGGGCATCCTCTTCGATGAGGTCGCCTTGATGCCACAGTCTTTCGTGGAGCAGGCCTTGGCGCGGTGCTCGGTAAGTGGCTCGAAGTTTTGGTTCAACTGCAACCCCGAATTCCCGCAGCATTGGTTCTATCAAGAGTGGATTCAGAAGGCCGCCCAAAAGCGCGCCCTCTACTTGCACTTCACCCTCGACGACAACCCTTCCCTCTCGAGCGAGATAAAGCAGCGCTACAAGGACTTGTACAGCGGAACCTTCTACGAGCGCTTCATCGAGGGCAAGTGGGTCGCGGCGCAAGGCGTTATCTATCCGGAAATGACTAAACCAGAGGCCTTCGTAAGCCTTCCAGGTGGCCGCTTCGAGAAGTATTTCGTCTCCTGCGACTACGGCACCGTGAATCCGACCTCTATGGGCCTTTGGGCCAAGCACGACGCCGTTTGGTATCGCATTCGGGAGTATTACTTCGACTCACGAAAAGAAGGCTACTCGCGCACCGACGAGGAACATTACTCTGCGCTTTGTGAGCTGGTCGGCGACCTCGACATCTCGGCCATTACCGTCGACCCCTCCGCGGCAAGCTTCATTACTTTGATTCGTCGGCGCGGAAAATATAAGGTCATTCCAGCTAAGAATAATGTGCTCGACGGCATCCGCAAGGTGTCTACGGCCCTTAAGAACAATTCGTTGAGGATTTGCAACACTTGCACCGCCGCCATGCGTGAGTTTTCGCTCTACCGCTGGGAGGATTTCCTCAGCAAGGACCTTCCCGTGAAGGAGAACGATCACGCCATGGATGACATTCGCTACTTCGTGACGACCTTGATGGACGACGCCGACGAGGATGGCTTTTTCGCGCTGGCTTGCAAACGACATTGATTTCGGAAATGCCCTAAGTAAGCAGCCACTGGCGCCGCGAGGCGCCGAAGGCTCGAAGAGCCTTCGGCCACCCGCAGAACTCAACATGGTTGAGTTCTGCGGCACAAAGAAAATAAAAATTTTATTTTCTTTGGCCTCGCGGCTAAAGCGACAAGCACAGCGCTTTTAAACAACGGTATAGGGCACTCTGTAATTTTTAAAGGAGAGTGATATGGTGAAACTTTTTAAAGGCAAGAAAAAAGACGATTATTCTGCCGTCCAGACGGTTAGCGCTCCCGTAAAAACGCATCCATTCTACGAGCTCAACAACTATAGCCCTCGGGCCGACTTTGAGAACGACCTTTACACCCTGTTGCGCGAAGCCGTCCCGATTATCGATGCGGCCATCTGCAAGACCGTTCGGCTTGTTGGTAGCTTCAAAATTGAGTGCGAGGATAAAGAACTCGAGTTCGAGCTGAATAATTTTGCCTCGCACGTCAAGGTCAACTCCTGCGAGAACGGCTTGAATGCGTTCATCTCGACCTATCTCGACCAAATGCTCACATATGGCACGGCCGTTGGAGAAATCGTCCCGAATATCCTCGGCAACGACATCGCGGCCCTCTACAACGCTTCCCTCAAGGACATCAAGCTGCAAACCGGTAAAAATCCGCTGAACTTGGAGGTTTGCCGGACGGACTCTAATGGCAAAATTGTTCCGCTTAAGTATCAAAATTTACTTTTGGTTACCCCTCTCAAACCCGAGCCAGGAAAAATCTACGGCACTTCTATATTGAAGGGGCTGCCCTTCGTTAGCGGCATTTTGCTCAACATCTACCACAGCATCAACGCCAATTGGGAACGCGTCGGGAATGTTCGCTTTGCGGTCACCTACAAGCCCGGCCCAGACGCCAGCGAGAAGGCCTTCGCGAAGGAGCGCGCAAGACAGGTCGCCGATGAGTGGAGTCGCGCGATGAATTCCTCAGCCAGCGGCGTAAGCGACTTTGTCTCGGTCGGCGATGTAAGCATTAAGGTCATCGGCGCCGATAATCAAATCCTCGACAGCCAAGTGCCCGTTCGTCAGATGATGGAGCAAATCGTCGCCAAGTTGGCCATCCCGCCGTTCATTTTGGGGCTCTCTTGGTCAACTACTGAGAAAATGTCCGCTCAGCAAGCCGACATCTTAACTAGTGAATTGGAATTTTATAGACGCTGCCTCGATCCGGTCATCGAGAAAATTTGCAACAAGTGGCTCGCCTTCAACGGCCGCTCCGCCCACTTTAACATCGTCTGGGATAACATCAACTTGCAGGACGAAGTCGAGACCGCAAACGCCCGCCTGATGGCCGCTAGAGCCGCCGAAATAGAGAAAAGATTGGAGAATGTCTAATGAAAGATGGCTACGTTTTGAAAAGCAACTCAGACTACGTCTTGGAGCAAACTGAGCTCGATTTGATTAACCAGTACACGCGACGGAAATTGTCTCGCGATGAGGTCTACATATTCTCGGTGGTTCTCTGCGATAACGAAATCGATCGCGAGTTTGAAAAGTTCACCAAGGATGCCCTCGAGAAGTTAGCTGAATTGTTCGTCGGGAAAACCGGCATCATGAATCACGACGCAAAAAGCGAAAATCAACTCGCGCGAATCTTTGCCTGCGAGGTTGAGATGCTCCCCGGTAAGCTCAATTCCGTCGGCGAGCAATATTATCGGCTAGTCGCTAAGGCCTATATGCCGCGTTGCGAGAAAAATAATGACTTCATCTTGGAGCTCGATTCGGGAATTAAAAAGGAAGTTAGCGTGGGTTGCGCCGTCAAGAATATGACTTGCTCCGTTTGTGGCTGCGACGTCAAAAAGAACCCTTGCGACCACAGAAAAGGTACCCTCTACGACGACGCCCTATGCTACGTTACTCTCAGTGAGCCTCTCGATGCTTACGAATGGTCTTTTGTTGCGGTTCCAGCACAAAAAAATGCGGGTGTTATAAAAATGTTCCATTCTGCTTCGAAAGGAGGTGCAAATTCAATGAGCAATATCATGAAATCTCTCAAAAACGGTGAGGCTGTTAGCATTTCTGCTCAGCAGGCTCAGGAATTGTCTAGGTTAATCAGTGAGTTGGAACGTCTTGCAAGCGAGGGAAAAGAATATTACAACGACCTAAAACGTGAAGTAATGCGGCTTTGCGCTTTGACTCAGCCAGAAATCAACCCCGAGGTGATGGATAGCGTGACCTCTAAGATGGATATCTCCGAACTTAAGGCCTTCAAAAAAGCCTTCGAGATGAAATCTGAGGAGATTTTGCCGGCTAAACCTCAATTGGCTTCCCTCAAAATGGAAAAGTTAAACCAGAAAAACAAGGACTTCAAAATGTAAGAAGTGCCTAAGGCAAGCAGCTGGGCGCCGCGAGGCGCCGAAGGCCCCGAAGGGGCCTTCGGCCAGCGCATGGCTCAACGAAGTTGAGCCATGCGCCACAAAGAAAATAATATTTTCTTTGGCCTCGCGGCCGGGCCGGCCGAGCCAAAGGCACTTCTAAAGAGCAATCAACCACAAAATCATTTGAGAAATTTGGAGGAATATCAATGGCTTTTTATGATTCACTCAAACTCGAAAAGGGCATGTACAACCTAGGTTTCACTAAAACTTTGGAATCGATCGACCCATCTGAGGCGTATGAGGGCACTGAACTTGCGGGCCTCGACGCCTATGAACGTCAATTGAAGCGCTTCAACATCAAGGTTAAGGGTCAAAATTCTGATTTAGTTGAGACTTTCTTTAAGTCGACGGACACAGCGGTGCTCTTCCCGGAGTTCGTTAGAAGAAGCATCTTGCAAGGCATGGAGAGCTCAAGCATATTGCCGTCCATTGTCGCGACGGTGACAACCATCGAGAACGACGACTACAGGACGATCAAGTCAACAACTGAGGAGTCCGCTGGCTCGCCGACTATCGAAGCTAATGCTTTACCGACGACGACCATCCAGACGAAAGAAAATCTTGTCTCGCTGAAAAAACGCGGCCGAGTTATCGCGACGTCATATGAGGCACTTCGTCACAAGCGTCTGGATCTCTTCGCTGTTACCCTTAGAAAAATCGGCGCGGACATCGCGAGAGCTCAACTTGGCGACGCGGTAGAAGTGATTGTAAATGGCGACGAGTCTGGCAACGGTGCAGCTAATGTTTTACCAGTTAGCGAGAGCGGAATTGCCTATGCGGACTTAATCGAGCTGTGGGCTAATC
>JAZQJR010000162.1:0-6690 GCA_045541715.1 Acutalibacteraceae bacterium | reverse complement strand
ATCGCTAGATTTGATAAAAATCAACAACATTAACACCAAAGTTCAACAAAAGCGAAAGATCCGCATTTAAAATTGCAAGAAAGCAATTCATGTCAATTATGGAAGACATTCTTAAAAAAGATGATAATCTCGTATTTTACAGCCCAAACATTTTTTGCTGTTTTTCTCCAATCGTTTTGCCTGGCGTTGGTGCAATATAGACAAGCTTTATTGACGACACACTCTAACATCGCCGAAATCTTCATTTTTAAATACTGTTAAGTTGCTCATTTTTTAGGCCTCCATTTTTGTTTTCAATATTTGTAGTTTGATTTGTGTTTGGTGTGTAGACTTCTTTTGTGACCGAATTAAACAGCACATCTTGAAGCCCCAATTTGATAAAATTAAGCCCCAAAGGCTCAAGATTTTCTAAATATCTGACCTCGTCTATTTGCATTAAATTCGATTCCAATGCGGTTTTATAGGCCTCCAGTCGAATTTTAGTGTTTCTCCTTCGTAAAATCAAAAACAAAAAGATTATTGCTCAATTAGAGCAATAATCAACCGTGGCAAATTTTATTTATAATATTTTTGCAATGCTTTTCGAGGTAACAAAACCACAGGATATACATTTTTCCATGTATTATAATTTTTATAAGTATATCTAAATATTTTCCAAGGGTGCTTTAAGACCACTTTTTTATTGTGAAGCTTAGAATTCACGATAAGCCACTTAACCAAAGAGTTAATGGTATTATAATAAACTTCATATGCTACTTTTTGGTCGTAACCTAAAAGTACGGCATAGTCAAAAAGTTTTCTTGCTTTTTCAACAAATACATCATATACCGAATAACTTAAATTTATCTCTTGCGGTATAAGCCTTGCTGCAATGCACGGTTTGGCACAAACGTATATATTATATGTTGAATCTAAAGATGTAACACAAAATGATACATATGTGTGCCAAAATGAAGTTCCGACAAATTTTTTAGGATTGTCTATACATTCATATAGTGACTTGTTATAAACAGTTGTAGAAATAAAAAGTAAAGCTGATTGTACTAATTTTAATAAAACGTTTTTATTGTCAGTGATAATGTTAGCTTTTTCACTTATTCTTGACTCTGTTAAACTGTACGGATTGTCTTCAGACGGTACAACCCCCTTGCTGTTTAGAAAAATTAACGATAAATTTTTATTACTTTTTATTACATTCAAAATATTATTTACACCGTTGTCTAAAAAATAGTCATCATCAGATAAAATAAGAACAAATTTCCCGGACGCTCGTTCCATACAAAGCCTAAAATTTTCATCAGAACCTAAGTTAACATTGTTGCGAAAAAATTTCACATATGGATATTTCTTCAAGACATTTTTCATATACTCTTTAGTGTCATCAGTAGATGCGTTGTCAGAAACTAATAGTTCCACATCATCTGTAATTTGGCTAAGAACTGACTTTAAAGTTGTTTCTAATGTCTTTCGTCTATTATAAGTCGGAATAGCTATTGTTAAAATGTAGCCACTTCCCAAACTGCTCACCTCGTTCTTCATAAAAAATGGGTTCTAAAAAACATAGAACCCATTCATAAGTTGCCTACACATTAATAACCGTAGTAACCGCCGGTACCGTAAGAACCACCAGTACCATAAAAACCGCCAGTTCCATAGCTACCGCCAGATGAATAGCTGCTGTTTTTGAATGTGTCGCTTTTTAAATATTGATCGGCATCTGAGCTCGTTAGGGTTACAGTTGCATCAATATTCACAGCACCACCAGAAACATTGCCAAGTGCATCGTCCGATATTTGATTTTGACTTTTTTTCTTGTTCTTATCCATAATAACACCTCCTTACCATTTATCTTTCTGCATTATATCCAAATTATCCTCGGTTGACAACTGTTTTTTGTAAATCTTAGACATTTTATTTTTTGCGCAGTGTATTGTGAAATTCGACAATGCATTGCTCTTTTTTTACAATAAAGCCTTTGATGTCCAATCGATTTTGTTCACTCGACAGCGCTGCAAATCTTTAATGTCGATAAAGCTTTCCGTTCCGGAGCCCTGATAGATAATGTTGCAGTGCTTGGTGAGGAAATTTTCTCGCGCAGACTCAATAGAAATGGCTCTAGCTCGCTTTTTTAGAGGTCATCTCAAATTTCTGGAATCTCTAAAGCAACCGGGTTTGCTTGTTTTAAAATCGTATCGTCGAACGACCAATTGTCAGTATTCTCCGGCTCGTAGAGCAATGCAAACACCGTTTCATCGCTTTGTGTACCATCTAAAATTCGGGAGCGCTGGTCAAATAACTGTACCAATAGATTTATTGACATGAAAGGCCACGAAAAGGAACATGGTCAAATCTAATCATTTCGAGTGAACGGGAAACGCAGCATGTTTTCCGTCTAAATCTTGCATACCAGTGTCTTTGAGGAAAGTTGTTGCTTTCAATCAAATGTGTTTCTGATTTTGTTCGAATTAGACATCTCTGTGGTATAAAATCACGATAAACACTGTATCGATCGCTAAAGAATACTTTTACGTTCCACTTTTTTAATCGCTCGTACATTTTTCTAAATGTTTCAGCATTTCGCGCGCCACACTCCCAATCGATGTGCTGTTTTGTGGTTCAGCAATAGGCCTTCCAGATTCAAACTCGTCTTTTTTTGAGCATAAAAAATGCCACATTTCATCGAGTTCAATCACTACGCTATCGTCAATTGGAGCCGGTTTGGAATAGTTTTTTCCGCAAAACTCTTCACCCAAACGAACGCCGAATGAACGTTGACTTAAAAAAACTTGGCGATGGCCCGGAACGAATATCTATGTGCGTACATCCAAACCGCCAGGAGTTTTTCTTGCTTGCTCCTGCCTTTATTCCTTGTGGGAACAAATTGGCATCCGCATTTTTTACATTTGTAGCGCTGCACAACCTTTACAAAGCCCGCTTTTACGTATTCATTTGACTCACACTTCTTGCACTTGTACATAGCTATTACCGTCCTTTTCTTTCTACTATAACACATTTGGTTATTTTAGAAACACTGCCAAAAATTTATTGATGATACCTTCTAGTTTTACAATGTGTATCGAATTTTAGCAACACCTCTGTAAACAGGCTTTAATTGACAGCTTTTGCGGCGCCCTGCATTTTGTCATAATACCACCCTAGATAATAATACAATTTAAGGAAACTTCATAAGCAAAGGGTGGCAAAAATGTTTTGTACTAGGGCTAAAAAATGCGGGAAAATCTTGCTGAGTCTTATTTTGAGCGTGTCGATTGTTTCAAGCTTCGAGAGAAAAGTTTACTCGTCGGATGAGGAGAGCATAGAAATCTCGGCGCCGGCAGCTGTCTTAATGGAGCCAAAAACCGGGAAAATCTTGTATGAGAAAAACGCGCATGAGGCGCGGTGCTGCGCGTCGATAACCAAGGTTATGACGATGACTTTGGTGATGGAAGCTCTGGACAGCGGCAAGATAAATTTGACGGACACTATCGCGGCGAGCGAACACGCCTCGTCTATGGGAGGCTCTGATATTTGGCTTGAGCCCGGCGAGGTTATGACTGTGGATGAGCTCTCGAAGGCGGTAATGGTAGCCTCGGCGAACGACGCAGCTGTGGCCCTGGCGGAGCACGTTTGCGGCTCGGAGGACATCTTTGTGACGGAGATGAATCGCAAAGCCAACGAGCTTGGCATGGCCGACACGGTGTTTAAAAATTGCAACGGCCTCGACGAGGACGGCCATGTGACGAGCGCCTACGATGTCGCCTTGATGTCGCGCGAGCTTATAAAGCACAAGAAAATTTTCGACTATACCTCGATTTGGATGGACTACTTGCGCGACGGCAAGACTCAGCTGGTGAACACCAACAAGCTTCTCAGGAGCTACAAGGGCATCACCGGGCTGAAGACCGGCACGACTTCGCAGGCGGGCAGCTGCATCACGGCGACGGCCACGAGGGGAAACCTTAGCTTAATCGCGGTAATTTTAGGTGCGGCAAACGGAAAAGATCGCTTTAAGGATGCGGCGACACTGCTCGACTTCGGCTTCGCAAATTATAATATGTTGCAGCCGGTTGTCGACGAGAGCATATTTGAACCGGTGAAAGTCCTTGACGGGATGAAGCCAGAAGTCGCGGTGGAGGCGCACGTGGGAGCCGAGGTCCTCGTGCCAAAGGGCAAGGAACACAGCATCGACAGCAGCATGGAGATCGCCTCTGAGGTGGCGGCGCCAGTGAAAAAAGGCCAGAGTCTCGGTCGCTTGATTTACAAGCTGAATGACGAAATTGTCGCGGAGTACGATATTGTCGCGGCTGAGGACGTGGAAGCTATCAATTTTTCGGCCATTTTTAGCGATTTACTCAGCAAATTTTTTAAGATTTAGCGTCCTCGTTTTTGGAGTGTCCTAATGATAGTTTTATCTTTTTCAGCCGTACCGGCCGCGAGGCCAAAGAAAATAATATTTATTTTCTTTGTGGCCCAGAGCACAACTTTGTTGTGCTCTGGGCTGTCCGAAGGCCCTACGGGCCTTCGGCGCCTCGCGGCGCCCATCGGTTAGATTAGGGCCTCCCATTATTTCGTTGCAAAAGCAAATTCCATGGTGTAGAATTGGTCTAAAATCATCGGAGGAGCGCGAGAGTTATGCCAATTGCGTTGAGCACAAAGTACCTAGGCTCTTTCATCGGCGAGCAGGAATACTGCGCCATTGCGCCGCAAGTTGAGTTAGCCCATAGGATGTTGCACGAGCGAACCGGCGCGGGGAGTGACTTTACCGGCTGGGTGGATTTGCCGACAAACTACGACAAGGATGAATTTCGTCGCATAAAAGAGACTGCGCAAAGGCTTCGAGAGAACACCGACATCTTCATCGTGATTGGAATTGGCGGCTCCTACCTGGGCGCGCGCGCCGTGATTGAGCTTCTGAAGTCGCAAAACTACAACGACTTGCCCAAGAGCACACCGGACATTTACTTCATCGGGAACAGCATTAGCCCGACGGCGTTGAGCAATCTTTTGCGGCTCTGCGAGGGCAAAAATGTCAGCCTCAACGTGATTTCTAAGTCCGGGACGACCACCGAGCCAGCCCTTGCGTTTAGGATTTTTAGGCGCCTCTTGGAGGAAAAATACGGCAAGGATGGCGCTCGCGAGAGAATTTTTTGCACGACGGATAAAGAAAATGGCACCTTGAAGCACCTCGCCGATAACGAGGGCTACGAGACTTTTGTCATCCCGGATGACGTCGGCGGGCGCTACTCGGTGCTGACTGCGGTGGGGCTTTTGCCGATAGCCGTCGCGGGAATTGACATTGACGCCCTCATGATCGGCGCGAAAGCTGCGCAAGACATCTTTATTAGCCCTGACCTTGAGAAAAATGACTGCTACAAGTACGCGGCGATTCGAAATTTGCTGTATCGTAAGGGCAAGACCATCGAGATGCTGGTGAGCTATGAGCCGGACTTCGCGATGATGAATGAGTGGTTCAAGCAGCTGTTCGGCGAGAGCGAGGGCAAGGACAGCAAGGGGATTTTCCCGGCGTCGGCGATTTTCTCGACGGACCTCCACTCGATGGGTCAATACATTCAGGATGGACGACGCGACTTACTTGAGACAGTGCTCTATGTAGAAAAGCCTCAGGTGGATGTCGCGCTGGAGAAAATCGACGGCGACCTGGATGGCTTGAATTTTCTCGCCGGCAAGACGATGTCCTTTGTGAACGAGAAGGCTTTCCTAGGCACGGTGCTTGCGCACACGGACGGTGGTGTGCCGAATATTGTCCTAACGATGCCGGAGATTACGCCTTTTGAGGTCGGATATTTGATTTATTTCTTTGAGAAGGCTTGCGCGATTTCAGGCTACATCTTGGGTGTGAATCCGTTTAATCAGCCTGGCGTTGAGAGCTACAAGAAAAATATGTTTGCGTTGCTAGACAAGCCCGGCCACGAAGCCCAGCGCGAGGCGCTTTTGGCGAGGCTAAGCTAAAACTAAACTAAACTTTGTGGAGGAACGACGATGATAAATTTGATAATTGGCAAAAAGGGCTCGGGCAAGACCAAAAAGCTGGTCGAGTACGCGAATGGCTTGATTTCGCGGAGCACCGGCAACATTGTGGTTATCGTCAAGGGCAGCAAGCTGACTTTTGAGCTCGACCATAAGGCGCGCCTCGTTAATGCTGATAACTACGAGATCTGCGATTTTAGCGCTCTTTATGGCTTTATTTGTGGTCTTTGCGCTGGCAATTATGACCTGACAGATATTCTAGTCGATTCAACTCTCGATATCGGAGGCGGGAATGTTGACGATTTTAACGCCTTCATCGAGAAACTAAATTTACTCCTCGAGAACAGCAGCACTAAGTTGACGCTGTCGGTTTCACTCGAGGAGGACCAACTGAGTTCGGCCGTCAAGAGTGTCTCGAATATTATGTAAGCGGAAAAGTTATAATCAAACAGAAGACCTTAAATGTGTAAAGATGTGAGGACGAAAAACGAATTAAGCACAGATATAATAGCAAAAAACAGTAGTATTGGCACAAAAATATGGATATCACTACAGTAGGCCTTTCGGGCAAATCGTGCAAGATAGTGACGCAACAACCGGTTCATGCGCTCGACGGTATATGTGTGTGCTTTTCCAGTGAGATGTTTTGTGGGGGCGATGAGATTGTAGGCATGCCAATGGTCAGACGCATAAAATCTTGCG
>JAZQJR010000161.1:0-4063 GCA_045541715.1 Acutalibacteraceae bacterium | reverse complement strand
ATTTTCTTTGGAGCTTACCCGCTGCCGGCCGCGAGCCCAAAGAAAATAAATTTTTTTTTTTTTTCTTTGTACCCCCCGACCCCAACAAAGTTGAGCTCGGGGGTGGCCGAAGGCCCTGCGGGCCTTCGGCCACCTCGCGGCGCGCCTGTGGCTAGCTCCCCTCTTTCCTATTCTAGAAAATCCTTTAACCTTCGACTTCTGCTTGGATGCCTTAACTTGCGCAAAGCCTTCGCTTCGATTTGACGAATTCTCTCCCTTGTTACGGCGAACTCCTTGCCAACCTCCTCCAAGGTGCGCGGACGACCATCCTCGAGGCCAAAGCGCAGACGCAAAACTCGTTCCTCTCGAGGCGTCAGCGTATAAAGCACCCGAGCGATTTGCTCCTTGAGGAGGGTTGTTGAAGCAGCATCTGCTGGAGCTGTCGCATCGTCGTCGGGGATGAAATCGCCCAAATGGCTGTCCTCTTCCTCGCCGATTGGCGTCTCGAGGGAAACTGGATCCTGCGCGACGCGCATAATGTCACGAACTTTCTCCGGCGACATCTTCAGCTGCTCAGCGATTTCCTCGACGCTTGGCTCATGGCCGTTGGCGTGGAGCAACTGCGTGGACATTTTTTTGACTTTATTGATGCTCTCAACCATGTGGACCGGGATGCGAATCGTGCGGGACTGGTCGGAGATGGCGCGGGTTATGGCCTGACGAATCCACCAAGTCGCGTAGGTCGAGAACTTAAAGCCCTTGGTGTGGTCGAACTTCTCAACCGCCTTAATGAGGCCGAGATTCCCCTCCTGCATAAGGTCCAAGAATTGCATACCGCGGCCGAGATATCTTTTGGCGATGCTCACAACGAGGCGCAAATTTGCCTCCGTCAAGCGATTTTTAGCCTTCTCGTCGCCCTCAGCAATTCTCTCAGCGAGCTTAATTTCCTCATCCATGCTGAGGAGCGGCACACGGCCAATCTCGCGGAGATAAACCTTCACGGGGTCCTCGGTGCCGATGGAATCCGACAGCATAGCGTCGTCGTGGCTGTCGATGTGCGTGGTGGCCATCTCTTTGGTAAACTCGAGGTCCTCGGACTTGGCGGTGCTAAAATCCTCAATAATTTCCACGCCGGCGCTTTCGAGGTCGTCGTAAAATTTTTCCAATTGTTCAGGCTCGATGTCGATTTCGCCCATCGCATCGAGGATTTCCTTAGTATTGATGCGACCTTTAGTTTTGCCCATTTCGAGCAACTTTTTCATAATCGCATTTTTATCCTTCGCGGAAGTTGCAGCCATTAAAATTCCCCCTATTTTTTGTGTTCCCGGAGTAGCTTCATATACTCCCTGATTTCGTCGTCCTGCGCCGAGATAATTTTATTTTTGTCCAATTTTTCTCGCTCGAACAAAATCACATTTATGTACTCGAGCACGGCCTCCCGTGAGGATGACCGCTCTGATTCTTTGGCAAGCATCGCGGCAATCGCTGAGATTTCCTCGCTCGAAAAGTCTTGCGTCAAGTCGGTGATGCTGATGGGTCTACCTTGTTCTGCGCGCCCCTTCAACGCTGAGTAAATTCGCCGATTAAAGCTTGTACAAAAGTTGTCATCGGCAAGTTTCGAGAAAATCTCCGCCGAGGATTCCGGATTATTGATTATGTACGCGATAATAGCCTCCTCGGCGAAGGCCGCCCGCAAATTGTCGGATTTTTCGGTGTTCAGCCGGTCATTTCGCGCGGATAAATTTTGTTGCACCTGAAAAAACTGCTTCTTCTCGATGAGACGTTTTTTCCGGCGACGTTCCTTGGCCACCTGCGTAAGGACCGTATTCTTCGAGACATCCAGGCGCTCGCATAGCTTACTCGTGTAAATTTCTTGCTCAATCAAGTTCTCGAGGCTCGCCAAGATTTTGACGGATTCCTTCAAGTAAGCGACTTTCCCCTCCGAGTCGCTCAAATTGTAGTTGCGAGCGGCCTTCTCAAGGCGATATTCAATGTCGTTGCCGGAGTTCTTGATGAGCTGCGCAAAGCGCGCGGGGCCGTCCTTGCCGTGGGCGCGAATGAACTCGTCGGGGTCCTTGCCATTCGGGACGCTCACGACTTTTATCAGCACGCCGGTTGGTCGCAAGAGGTCAATCGCGCGGGAGGCAGCCTTCTGGCCGGCCTCGTCGGAGTCGTAGCAAATCACGACCTCCTTGGCGTAGCGCGAGATAATTTTGGCCTGCTCGGAGGTCAAGGCCGTGCCAAGCGTCGCGATGGTATTCCTAAAGCCGGCCTGATGCAGCGCGATGACATCCATGTATCCCTCAACCAAGATCAGCAGGCCATCGCTTTCGTTCTTGGCGAAGTTCAGCGCAAAAAGATTCAAGCTCTTCTTAAAGGCCAACGTGTCCGAGGTGTTAAGGTACTTCGGCTTCTGGTCAGACATGATGCGCCCGCCAAATGCGATGACATTGCCGCGCAGGTCGATGATCGGAAACATTACCCGGTCAAAGAAGCGCGCCGAGACACTAGTTTGGTTCCTCGCGTAGGCCAAATTCGCATTGACCATCTCCTCGTAGCGAAAGCCCTTTTCCTTCAGATGGCCGATCAAGTCGTACCTCGAGGCGGGCGCGTAGCCGAGCCCGAAGTGCTTAATCGTCTTGTCGGAGAGACCGCGTTTGTATAAGTATTTTAAAGCATCGCGGCCCCTGCTGGAGTATAAATTCTCGTGGAAAAACCTTGCTGCCGCCCGATTAGTCTCGAAAATTCGAGTCTTAATGCTAGAGAGTTGCTCGTCTTTTTTAGAGTTTTCCGGCATCGAGAGGCCAGCCTTTTGCGCCAAGAATTTGACCGATTCGATGTAGTCGAGGTTCTCAATCTTCTCAACGAAGGTAATGATATCGCCGCCGGCGCCGCAGCCAAAGCAATAAAACGAGCTGCTTTGAGGATAGACGTTGAAGGAGGGCGTCTTCTCGGCGTGAAACGGGCACAGGCCCACCAAGTTTCTCCCGCGCCGCTTGAGGCTGACATAGGAAGAAATCACGTCTGCGATATCGTTTCTGAGTTTAATTTCCTCGATGAAGCCATCGGGCAACGGCATATAGAGACCTCCGTAATTTTCAACATTCCGCTCGGCAAGGTGGTGCCCTAAGTGAGAAATTCCCACTAGGTTAGCTGCTACAGCCGGGCCGCGAGGCCAAAGAAAATATTATTTTCTTTGTGGCCCAGCGCTCAACTTTGTTGAGCGCTGGGCTGGCCGAAGGCCCGTAGGGCCTTCGGCGCCTCGCGGCAGCCAGATGCTCGCTTAGGGCACTTCCGCTCAGCGAGAAAACAAATTTGGCTCGGCAAGGCAACTCATGCGCTGTAAAAGTTCTCGCCTAAGATGTTGCATTGCAGCACACCAGACGACATTTCGAGGATCTTCTTAGACAGCGCCGAGAAGTCCTTTTTACGCACATGAAAGCCTACACTAACCTCGCCAGAAAAATCCGTATTGTCGACCACGCCGCCGCATTCGCTAATGATGTTCGCGACCTTGCCGTACTGATTATAGTCACACTGCAAGCCGCAGTCGTAGCAGCGAACCATCTCCACCACTCGCGCCAAGTCTATCGCGCTAGAGGCCGCTTGCGAGTAGGCTCTAACGAGACCGCCAGTGCCGAGGAGAATGCCACCAAAGTAGCGCGTCACCACCACCACGACGTTTTGCAAGTTGTTCCTCTTTATGATGTCGAGAATCGGAACACCGGCCGTCCCATGCGGCTCGCCGTCGTCAGAGTAGCGGGCAATGTTATTCTCGCGCACTACATAGGCAAAAACATTATGGCGAGCGTCCCAGTGCCTAGACTTTATCTCGTTGATAAAACTCAACGCGTCGTCCTCAGTCGAAACGGGCTTCACATAGCCGATAAATTTAGACTTTTTCTCGACGAATTCACTGATGGCACGTTTCCCTACGGTTATATAAGAGTCACACATAACGCAAAACTCCCCTTAACGCAGTAAATTTCTCGCTCACAACTAATGGCTAGAGTGCTCTTTTTGAGATCTTTCTTTTTGGCTAGTCTGCTCTGGCCGCGAGGCCAACGAAAAAATATATTTTTTC
>JAZQJR010000160.1:0-2167 GCA_045541715.1 Acutalibacteraceae bacterium | reverse complement strand
GCCTCAGCCGAATTGAAAACCAACGCATCGGTGAACAAACTATTCTTAACAATCTTTTTGTTCGAATCCGTGTAGGCCCACTCAAGCCCATCTTCGCTAGTTTCTGATGATCTAACAAAGATTGTCCCACCGCTGGTCGCCTCCAAAGCGGCGTCGTTCAGCTCTACAGGCTGTTCGTTTTTCTTCTTTTTACTCATAATTAACAAGCCTCCTTTTAATAAAATAGTTCGAGATGCGCATCTCAATTGTTAATATAGCTCTTTTTTAACAAAATGTCGACGGTTTTTTGTGAACTCAAATCGAATTTGAAAATCGACCTCTTAAATTTAGGCAAAATAAAAAAGGCCATAGAGCCTTCTGCGCTAGCCAATAAATGCCATGCTATAATAAAAATACGAAATATAAACATTATCATACTCAAAAATCAAATAAAAGCCGGGAAAATAGCCTCCGCGGGAAAATTCAAAGATTGGTCGATAATTTGGAAGCATTGTCCAAATAACTATATCGATAGATTTATTGACATGAAAGGCCGCGTAAAGGAACATCGTTAAATCAATCATTTCGATTGAACGGGAAACACAGCAGTTTTTTCGTCTAAATCGCGCAAACCAGTGTCGCTGAGGAAATTTGTCACTTTCAATCAAATGCGCTTCTTGTTTTTATCCAAATCAGATATTTACGTGGTATGAAATCACGATAAAAACTGTATTGATCGCTAAAAAAGACCTTTACGTTCCACTTTTTTAATCGCTCGTACATTTTTCGAAATGTTTCAGAGTATAGTGTGCCGCATTCCCAATCAATGAGCTGCTTTGTGGTTCTACAGGGCATTGCTAATGTTGCATATATGACGGCAATTTTTACAACAGGTAAAAATTAAAAGAAGCGACTACTTATGCAGTTTTTTCAGAATTTGATTTTACATGGTATTCGCTTGCATATACCGGAATTTAGCAATACCCTTCTAAAGATGTAAAACGGATAAGTTGAGGCAGCATTTATCTAATGATTTGCATCATTCATGAAGAGATTCAGGCAGTATCTAAAGGAAAGATAACGTGATATAATAGTGCCATGGAAAATAAAATTAAATGCCCAAAGTGTGGGAACGACGACGTTTGGAAGGTTGGCAAGCCGCGCGGAAAACAACAATATAAATGCAAGGAGTACAAAAAGCCATCGCAATATTTTATGAAGTGAACAGCGGCCGAGCAGTTGGCCGGGTAATGGGAATAAATAAGTCCACAGTTTGCAACTGGATTAAAAAGCTAGATAAAAAAGCCTGCTCACAGGAACAGGTGACGGAAAAGCCTCAAACAGTAGATGTAATCGAAATTGACGAACTTTTGCCTACACCAAGGCGAAAAAACAGAACTTACGTGGATAACATTGGTGACGAGAAAACCGCGACAAATCGTAGCTTTTGACGTAGCGTAAGACAAAAGCGAAAATCGGATACAAAAAATCGTTGATAATTCGATCAAAGCAAAGCTCTACTATTCAGATGCAAATCCGAGCTCTCAAAAAGGGCACGCTATATTCTTTATATGTTTTTCTTAACTCCCGCTTAACCTTCTCCAAGTCGCTGCAACTTAGATATGGTATAAGCTTGTTAATCTCGCCAATTGGCAGATTCCACCATTGTAGTTCCTCAAGCAATTCGATCAGCTCGTCGTCAAAGCGTTTGCGTATAACCCTGGCTGGATTTCCAGCGACGATCGTATAAGCGTCGACATCGGAGCCAACCGTGCTGTTCGCACCGATGATCGCGCCGTCGCCTATCTTTACGCCTGGCAAAATCGTGACATTCTGGCCGATCCAAACGTCGTTGCCAACGATTGTGTCGCCCTTGAGTGGCATTTCGGACATCGGTGGGACTTCATGTTGCCAGCTTCTAAAGATGTAAAACGGATAAGTTGATGCGGCGTTCATCTGATGATTCGCGCCATTCATGATGAAATTCACACCGGCAGCTATTTGACAAAACTTGCCGATGATGAGCCTATCGCCGTTAAAGTCGTAGTGGTGTGTGACGTGCCTCCCAAAATCGATGCCGCCAAAGTAGGTGAAATCGCCTACGATAATGTTTGGATTTTTGATTGTCGGCTTCACATAGGTGAGCGTGTTGACGCCTGGGACCGGGTACACCACATTCGGGTTAATC
>JAZQJR010000159.1:0-6006 GCA_045541715.1 Acutalibacteraceae bacterium | reverse complement strand
AAGAGCCCATTGCTCAATATGCAAATCTTCTCGTATTATTTCTATCGAAGTAAAAAAATCCATAAGGTTCTCTATCTTTGTATCATACAGCTTGTTTGGGTTAATAGGGAATAAATAACCGCGGTTGGTTTGTCTTACTTTAAGCTTGCTTTTGATGTTCCGGATAGTTGGAGTGAAAAAAACGCAAGAAAAAAAGCTGAAGCTATTATCGGGTTTATGTTTATAAGATTTCCCCCCCCCCTTCTTTTCTTTAAGGAAGAAAAGAAGGCAAAAGAACCTCCAATTCGCACCCTTAAATTTAATGTGTAATAAAATCACAGATGCCTGCGACGCAACTTTTAACATGATTTTTAGTGCTTTGATTTTTTGTCAAAGACCTTCTGCATAGCCACTCTAATGCTGCTTTCACAACTCTTTATCGCTGGTCTAACAAATGGTTCTGCTGGCTGATTTTTTGTGCCAAACTCGCACCACAGCGCTTTATACCAGTTCGGCATTCCGTTTTTATCTTTGCCGTAAAACTTCACGCGCCCAACTGCGTCCCCAGCACGGTTAATAACAGGTTTCGAGCACTTTATCGACTTTGCCATGCTGCCGGTTCTAACATGCTTTTTCGCTGCTTTCTGGATTGACTTTTGCATAACCTCCTGGCCCGCTTTTACCATGTCTAAAGCCAAGTTTTCGTCGTCCAATCCTTGCGGAAAAATTGAATCCATGTCCAAGCTAAATTTAAAGTCTGCCATGTTTATTTCGTCACCAACTCTGCGATAAGTTCAGTGTACTTTTTGTCATAGCCGTAATCGTTGATATACACGATGTTATAGTCATTTCTAGCGAATTTTATGACCATATCTTTGTCCAGTTTTATTTTCGGAGTTCGCATTAAAAAGCGCGTTTTAACTTCCGAAAAATCCGAGTTTGAGCGCAAAACTTCAGTTCCACTGATATTTGTAACTTGCGCCCACGTCAGCAAAACAACAACCTCAGATTTTTCCTCAAAGCCATCGCAATCTTTGCGAGACTCAAATTTTATCACCGCAATTTTCTTATCGAAGTTTCCTGGATTGATTACCATAAGCCGCCTCTTACAATAAATTCACCGAATGCATACCCAGAATCGTCTCAACCTCGCGGTTTAAGTGGCTTTTATCAACGTAAAAACTGCGATTGTCGTACATATCTTGTACCAGCACAAAAAGTCGAGAGCCTCGACACGCATGTCTCGACCAAAGCTATTGTGTATAAAGAGTTGCCCTCTCGCGAAAAGGCCTTTCATCAAATTAACTTTTCCTGTCGTACTTATCGAGTTTATATTTAGAATCCACGGTGTAGCAGCATTATCAGTCAAAAAGACGGAATTATTGATTAACTTTTAGTGTTCCAGTTTATTTTGGCCCATATTGACTCAGATACTTAGTTGTTTTTTGACTAATGCAACCAACGTGAAACCGTTAAATCTAAAAAATTTGCACCTGCGATGTCGCGTGTAACAAACTTAAATTTTCTCGTAAGCCTTGTGCGCGAATTGCCTGCGCGGGCTCCGCGCTCGATATGCTTTTCTCGCATGAGTTGAATTTCAAGATTTTGAGAAATTTTCATCGCCATTCCCGCAAAATCGCCGTAAAGAACAGGAATGTTGCCAGCTGCTGTGGGCTCCGGCATATTTTCAGAAACGTAAACAGCTTTGTCCAAAAGCTGCCACTCAAAGCCTGATGTTATGCCTTTTCCGTAAGTTAAGTAATAGTTACCGTTTCCGTCCTTCGCTTTACGAAGCTCAGCAAATACAGCCTTATTCATAATTCAAATTGCGTTTTTCTGTTAAATAAAATCAAACAAACAGCATAATTCACAATCGCGAGCGCTTTATTTTGTCATCGAAAATGTTTTGTACGCGACTTGCGACCGGATGCTATCCGGTGTTGAGGGACGGCAAGCTGCAAGCTAATCAAATTATCGATTTTTGCAGCGTTTGCAGCTGTGTAAGTCGTGTTGCCCGTTGCCACTAGGTTTGTTGTCGAGGTCGCGCCTGTCATATGGTTGTTCGCTGAGCCGGTTCCCACCAGCAATTCTTTCTTCCAAAACTCAGCAAACGCTTGAGCCATCTTGTTTGTCAAAAAGTTCGTCACATTGATGTCAACATTGTTCAAAAGTTTGCGGCTGATAACCGACAAAGCCCCGTGCGAGTAGCCTTTAAGCTCGATAGAATTAAATTTTCCTTGACCGGCAACAAGTGCTGTAAATTCGTCCCCTTGATATGTAACGTTTACGTCGCCCGTAGGGCTATCAACACCAGTATCAGCGCCATAAACCGGAATTTCCAGCGTGCCTTTGGTGTTAAATTTCTCGACTTTCTCGTAAATTGGTGAAAGTTCTTTGACTTTCTCAATGATTTTTTCGCGATGGTCGTCGGAACAATTGCGCCATTGCTGCCGTAGGACATTCCAGGGCTGGCTGCTCTTTCTTCGCCCGCTACAATAAAATCAACGAACGCACGCTCCTCCTTTTTTTCTTCCTGATTTTCAGTTTTTTCTTCGTTTTCGGAAATTTCTTTTTCTTTTCCTCGATGTTCATTTCGCGTGCCGCCACTCCGCTTTTCTTTGAGAAAAGAAAAGCTCGCAAAAGAAACGATTTTGCGCCTCAGCTCACAAGTAAACAAAACTCTCCATTTCGCGCGATTTTAGTATTGCTAGCTCTGGCTCTTTCCGCGTGAGTGCGCTTTTTGTACTAGAGCATATCGTCAATAAAAACGTGTTATAATAATAAAAAACAAAGGCAGAAACATATTCAATTGATAAGCATAATTATCTGGCTAGCGAACTCATAACCTTACGAGTGCGTTAACATGGCCCCATTACACTCAGCAATTTGTCAAAATCTTCGTCAGAATTCATAGGAGTGGCTATAAATACGACCGTATCGTGATTTGACATTTCTGGTTCGATTCCGTTTTCTCGAAAATATTCTGCTACTTCGTCGCCGGAAAATCCGAGTTTGGTCGTATGTAGAGCCAATCTTGTGGGGTCAACATTGCAAATTTCTTTAATGAGTCCTTTAGATTTAGCGACAGCTTTTATTTGCGCTACATCATCTTCGAGCTTCAAATAGGCCTTTTGCGCATTTTCTTTTAGCCAAGACATCGCTATATCGAGCGATGCCATTATTGGGTAAGATGGACTGGTTGAGGCGAAAATAGACATAGCCTCTTTAGCGGGCTTTAAATAGGCCTCATTTGCGATGTGGAGCATCGCGCCACCTGTTAGCACCGGCAAGGTCTTATGAGCGGAATCTGCCACCAAATCAGCGCCTAGAGTGATAGGGTGAATATCCTTGGATAAAAACTTTAGGTGCGCTCCATGTGCGTTGTCTACAAGAAGCGGCGTTTTATGCTTTTTACACACCTCTGCGATGCCTTTTATGTCGGCGATATTGCCAAAGTAGTCTGGGCTCGTTATGTATACGCATGCTGCGTCGGGAACTTCATTTAGGGCTTCCTCGACGTCTTCTACGGCAACTTGCCCAAGACAATTGTCAATTTCGCTAAATTGAGGAAAAATCCATTTGACTTCAGCGTGCAATAGAGACAAAGTGTTTACGGCACTTTTATGTATCATTCGCGAGGCAATGACTTTTCCGCCAAATGGCACCGCGAGTTTTAGCATAGTTTGTATACATAAAGTGCATCCGCCAGCTGAATAGAGCGTCTTTTTCGAGCCGTAGAGCTTTGCGGCCTTCTCTTCGGACTCGCGAATGACTCCGCTAGCCTCGAAAAGGTTGTCTGTATCGGGAAGCTCGGTGAAATCAAGCTCGAAAAGATCTTTCGGTAGGACTTTGTTTGAGTTCTTGTGCCCTGGCGTGTGAAACGATGCTCGATTGAGATTTTTGTGGGCGAGCAGGGCGTCGTAAAGTGGCGTATTGCTCATTTTTACTCCTTTGTTTTGTGAAAATTTAAATCTTAAGGGCGCCCCAATGTTTGCGAGCGCCCGCCTTTTAGTTGTTATGACAACAGGTTTGATTCAAACTTATCTCCGTCAACGCCGAGGCGATTTCGGGGCCCGAGTGAATCTTCGCGATGTCCGCGAGGCTGACCATTCCGTCGACGACACCTGCATTGACGACCGGCAGCCGGCGAACGCGCTCGGCAGCCATCATGCTGATCGCCTCGTGGACGCTCTGCTCAGGCGTGACGTACGCAACGTCGGTGGTCATCAGCTCGGAGACCTGCGTGGTGTTGGCGGACTTGCCCTGCGAGATGCACCGCGTGACGATGTCGCGATCGGTCAGCAGACCCTTGAGTTTGCCGCTCGCGATGACCGGCACAGAACCGATGTCGTTCTCCGACATGAGCCGGGCGGCATCCTCGGCGGTGTCGTTGGGCAGCACCGCCACGACGTTCTTCGACATGATGTCCTTGACTGTTTCTTGCATGGTGAAAACCTCCTAAATTGAGCGAAATCGCCCGTTTAACTTAGTTATTACCACGCAGGACAATTTATATGCGCAAAATCGTAAAAATCCTCGCGAAATCAAAAGTTTTCATACTTTTTGCAGCTATATCATACCATATTTTTAGGGGTGATGAAAGATGTCTAGCCAAAATAATGGCCACAATCTCGAAAACTTGCTAAACTCGGTCTCGGAAAAGTTGGGCAAAAGCCCGGAGGAATTGAAAAAGGCGACCCAGAGCGGAAATATCGAGAACTTGCTTGGTAGCCTTAACCAAAACGATGCACAAAAAATACAAAAAGTTTTATCTGATAAAAACGTTGCAAACAAACTTTTGGCCTCGCCGCAAGCGCAAAGTTTAATCAAAAAGTTGCTGGGAGACAACGCAAAATGAGCGACTTGACCGCAAAATTGATGGAGTTGCTCTCGGATCGCGAAAATATGGAGAAAATCCAAAGTCTGAGCAGCCTCATAAATGGCTCTATGGATGGCTCGAAGGACGACTTGCCTCGTGCGCAAGAGCAAAAATGTGAGAAGCCTTCGGAGTCGCCGCCACAAGAGGCTGATGGCTTGCCGTTGGACGCCATCCAGACCGCGATGAGGCTCGCGCCGCTGCTCTCGTCGCTCAACAAGGAGGACGAAAATACCCGCCTACTGTGCGCGCTGCGGCCGCTGTTGAGCGCGAGGCGGCAGGCAAAACTGGACGAATCGATGAAAATGCTGCAAATGTTCAAGCTGCTCCCGCTCCTGCGAAGTCAGGGGCTTTTCTAACAATTTGAGGAAATTTCTGGAGGAGGTCGCCTTGTGAAAAATGGCTTTGAGACGATGGAGGACATGCAGCGGATGCAGCAGGAGGCCGTCCGGCGGGTGCACGAGATGCAGCGGCGCGCCAAGCAGACCCTATTGGCGAGCGAGAAGAAAAATGATGTGATACCTCAAAAGGAGCCAAACGCAACAAAGCCTGACCTTAACGACCAAACTCAACTTTCAGCGATTAAACAAAACGAAAAACAACAAGATAAAAATACTAAATGTATAAACAAAAAGGCGAGCTCGAACAAAAATTTTGACCTTTTTTCTTCGCTAGTAAGTGACCCTGAAAAAAGTTTGATTTTGCTGCTGATTTTGCTTTTGCTCGACGAGGGCGCCGACTTAAGTCTTGTTTTTGCGCTTATGTACCTCATGTTTTGATATGTACAAAAATACTTCCAGCTGACCTGTGGGCACCGCGAGGCGACTATCGGTTAGATTAGGGCACTCCTTTTTTCCACCACACCTCTGGACTTTCTTGTAGTGTTAGTGTTATTATTGACTCAATCAATACGCAGTTGAAGGAGGGAAATGTGTATGCCAAATATTAAGTCTGCAAAAAAGCGCGTTAGGGTTATTGCAACAAAAACTGCGAAAAATAAAGCTTATAATTCTGCTTTAAAAACCGCAATTAAAAAGGCTAACGTTGCAATTGGCTCAAATACAATCGATAAAACTGAGCTTGTTCGTCTGGCTGTTAAAAAAATCGATCAAGCAACATCGAAAGGTATTTTGCATAAGAATACCGCAGCT
>JAZQJR010000158.1:0-3688 GCA_045541715.1 Acutalibacteraceae bacterium | reverse complement strand
AGCTCAACGAAGTTGGGCTCTGCGCCACAAAGAAAATATTATTTTCTTTGGCCTCGCGGCCGATGCGGCCAATCAAAAAGTGAAAGCTCAAGTAGGGCGTTCCACATTCGTACAAATGAGAGAAAAATATATTGAATTTTGTTTCTTAGCATGATATAATGTATTGGTGAAATTTGTAGACTCAACTTATTGAGCGTAAAAAATACATTGGATCGTATATGCTTATCTGTGTGGGAGTGTTTTTTATATGAATATCGCGCTTATTGCTCATGACGCAAAAAAGGAACTGATGGTGCAGTTTTGTATCGCTTATTCTGGCATTTTGAATAAGCATAAACTCTGTGGCACTGGTACTACCGGTAAGGTCGTTTCAGATTCGACTGGCCTTAAAGTTCAAAGATTCTTGGGAGGAGACCACGGCGGTATGCAACAGGTCGCTGCAAGAATAGCTTGTAATGAAGTTGATATGGTGCTCTTTTTCAGAGATCCGATGGGCAATGATGTATTTGACGCTAATGATGTGAATTTGCTCCGCCTGTGCGATATGCACGGTATTCCTGTCGCTACGAACATTGCGACGGCTGAGGTTCTTATTCACGGCCTCGATAGGGGCGATCTCGAGTGGAGAAATGTTGTTAGCCCACACAGCTAATTTCTGATTTTACATATCATTTTAACCGACAAGCTATCTTTGTCGGTTATTTTTTGCTTGGGAGTGCCCTTTTGAGATTGTTTCCTAACCTTATCCGCAGCGGGGCCGCGAGGCCAAAGAAAATAATTCTTATTTTCTTTGCGTACAAGAACCCAACGCAGTTGCGCTCTTGTACGGCCGAAGGCCCTATGGGCATTCGGCGCCTCGCGGCGCCCGTGCTTGATGAAGGCACTCCCATTTACTTTGCTTAACTTAGTTTGCAATTGGAGGAGCTAGTATGGATTTGTTAACAAAGGCCGTCCGCGGCACACAGGATGTCTTGCCAGCGGAAAGTCACAAATGGCGTTTCCTGGAGGACATAATGATGAGCGAGGCCAAAATGTACGGTTTTCGCGAGATTAGAACGCCGGTCTTCGAGCACACAGAGCTCTTCGATAGGGGTGTTGGCGACGATACGGACATTGTGCAAAAGGAGATGTACACCTTCGAGGATAAGGGTGGCCGCTCACTGACGTTGAAGCCGGAGGGAACGGTTGCTGCTGTCCGCGCTATGCTCGAACACGGCCTTTTCAATGAGGCGTTACCCGTCAAGATGGCCTACATTACGCCTTGCTACCGCTATGAGAAGCCACAATCCGGCCGCTACAGGGAGTTCCACCAGTTTGGTGTGGAGATGTTTGGTGCACCTTCTGCTGCCGCCGACGCCGAGATTATTTGCCTCGCAACGACCTTATTTGAGCGTCTTGGAGTATCAAATCTTTCCCTTGAGATTAACTCGATTGGCTGCCCGACTTGCAGGAAAAATTATCAAAGCGCGCTGAAGCAGTATTTCTCCGAGAGGAAGGACAGCCTTTGCCCGACTTGCCTTGAGCGCCTGGAGAGGAACCCGATGCGCATCGTGGACTGCAAGAGCCCGGCCTGCCAAGAGGTGGCCAAGGGCGCGCCGAACATTACGGATTTCTTGTGCGACGACTGCAGTGCACACTTCGCTGAGGTGCAGACTTACCTCAAGAGCGCCGGCATCGAGTTTGTGCTCAACCCGAAAATTGTGCGTGGCCTCGACTACTACACGCGCACGGTTTTTGAGTTTGTCGCGAGTGATGATGCGGACAGAGGGCTTGTTTGCGGCGGCGGCGGCCGCTATGACGGCTTGGTTGAGGAAGTCGGTGGCCCGCCAATGCCTGCGGTTGGTTTCGGTATCGGCCTCGAGCGTTTGTTCCTTTTGATGGAGTCTCAAGGTATCGAATTTCCTTCTCCGACTCGATGCGACTTGTTCATTGCGGCCGCAGACAAGGGCGCCTATGCTCGTGCCTTTGAGCTGGCTAAGGTGTTGCGCGAGGCTTCCTTCTACGCTGAGTTAGATGTTGTCGGCAGAAGTCTTAAAGCTCAGCTCAAATACGCCGACAAGCTCGGCGCGAAGTTCTCCTTGGTGCTCGGCGAGGCGGAATTGTCCGCGGCCAAAGCTGAGGTTAAAAACATGGCGACCGGTGAGAAGGTTGAGGTGCGTTTAGGTGAGAACTTTCTCTCAGATTTCGTCTTGGCGCACACGAGCGAAGAGTTGAACATGCAAAAAAACTTATAATACCAAAGCCGATCTTTGAGTAATATCGTTCTGAATAGTTTATTTTTCTCTCGGTTTAAAGAAATCCTTTATTACAATAACATCAGCAATTAGGGCGTTCTCTCATTGCGTGCTTAAGTTCTCTGTTTTTCCTTGAAATGTAAACTTAAGATCTTGCTCAAGTGTGATTTTCAGCAGAAAGATGTTTGATTTAGTTATAAAGATTTATACATAACTGCCATGACCGGGGACTCTCAGTAATTTTTGTGCGGCCAGATCCTATTTTTTAAAATACTGGGATTGTCATTTAGGAGTAGATAATTATTTTATTTGAACGAAAAGTCTAATAGTATGAATCAATAAAACATTATAAATATGTGCTTTTGACAAAACAAATTTTACGTTGGAGAGATTCTCTTCGATTAGATCAGTCACTCCCTAAATGATTCTCCAAAAGAAGAATCTCCAGTCTACCTCCACCGCCACGAGTTTTTCTTGCTCGTTCCGTCCTTTATGCATTGTCGCGCAAATTGATACCCACATTTTTTTCGTTTGTAGTGCTGTTCGCACTTGTGCATATCTATACCGCCATTTTCCTCCTATTGTAACATTTGCTTATTTAAGAAACACTCCACGAGATTTCGACGAAAAACCTGCTGCGTTTCCCGATCAATCGAAATGATTGCTTTGACGATGTTCCTTTATGCGGCCTTTCATGTCAACAAATCTATCGATACGATTACTTAATCCACACCACCAAGAATTTTGATGGCGTCGATCAGGGAGTCTTGATCAAATAACCGTGTCAATAAGTCTGTCGATATAATTACTTGATAAATGCGCCGCCCAAGTTGGGAGTGCCCTAGTTGAACATTTAAATGAAACTCGAGAGACAAAATGTGGATTTCAGGTGAGGAAAATTCTTTTTAGCACGAGCAATTAGATTGAAGGCGCTAACGAAAACTTTGAAGACAGCCTTGGCTGTTTCAAGTAATCGAAAAAAGCATTTGGAGCTTCGGCGTAAAGGCGGAATATAGTGTCGCAAGTCAGAGTTTACACCTTCAACGGTGTGGGTGTGGGTCTGGCTTTTATTTTTTAGCGACGTGTGAGCGCCTTCGTAGCGCACTTCTGCGTATGCAGGATAAGCGTCAGAGTAGTATTGCCGCGTCTTCACGGAGCGATCAACTAAGCGCTGAATTCGCTCGCGACTTTTATCGAAAGCTATGTCGAAGCCTACGATTTCCCGTGTATCTCTACTGACCAGCGTTATCGCGTAAAATCTGTTTTTTCTCTCGACGAAGTTATACAGCTTGTCCATTTCGATGACGTTGACCCGCGTATTTGGAGTCTCTTTGGGCTCAATATTTTTCGCATACTTTCGAATCCAATACAGGCACATATTTTTACTAATCCCCAAAATTCTACCGACAGCTCGGCCACTATTTCCCTCCAAATATAATTTTATCGCTTGATTC
>JAZQJR010000157.1:0-35805 GCA_045541715.1 Acutalibacteraceae bacterium | reverse complement strand
TTTGTAGCGCTGTTCGCCCTTTACAAAGCCAGCTTTTACGTATTCATTTGATTCGCACTTTTTGCATTTGTACATATCTATACAGTCTTTTTTCCTATTGTATCACGTTTGATTATTTAAGAAACACCCACAATTTGTTCCCACAAGGCATAAAGGCGGGCGCAAGCAAGAAAAACTCCTGGCGGTCTGGATGTACGCACATGGATATTCGTTCCGAACCATCGCCAAGTTTTTTAATGTCAACGTTCATTTGGCGTTCGTTTGGGTGAAGAGTTTTGCGGAAAAAAACTATTCCAAATCGGCTCCAATTGACGATAGCGTAGTGATTGAACTCGATGAAATGTGGCATTTTTTGCATTCAAAAAATGCCACGTTTGAATTTGGAAAGATTATTGCCGAACCACAAAACAGCTCATCGATTGGGAATGTGGCGCACGAGATTCTGAAACGTTTAGAAAAATGTACGAGCGATTAAAAAAGTGGAAGGTGAAAGTATTTTTTATCGATCTATACAGTGTTTATCGTGATTTTATACCACAGAGATGTCTAATTCAAACAAAATTAAAAACACATTTGATCGAAAGCAACAACTTTCCTCAAAGACACTGGTTCGCAAGATTTCGACGTAAAACATGCTGTGTTTCCCGCTCCCTCAAAATGATTGAGTTAACGATGTTCCTTTACGCGGCCTTTCATGTCAATAAATCTATCGATATAGTTATTTGATTAACACGCCAAAGAAAATAATATTATTTTCTTTGGCCTCGCGGCCGCAAGCGGATAAGCAAAAAGGAAACTTACAAATTATGGCACTTTTTATTCCCTTGCCGCGAACTTCTCCAGCTCGACGACTAGAAGCGGTGACACTGAAAGCAACGCGACGACCAGCCATTGTGCGAGATTTAAATGCGCGGTTTTGAATATTATGGACAGCGCCGGCACGGAAATTACCGAAACTTGCAGGATGATGCCGATGATGAATGCGTAAATTAGCTTCATGTTTGAGAAAATGTCCGTCTTGAAGATAGATTTTTCGCTCTTGACGTTGAACGCATGCACGAGTTGAGACAGGCTTAGCACCGCAAAAGACATGGTTCGGCCAATAATCGGTGTCCGTGAAACATCAAAGAAAACTCGGCCGATGGTAAAAGCCAAAATCGATATGGCGCCGATAAAACAGCCTTCCAGAACTATCCTTCGCCAACCATTTTTCGAGAAAAGTCCTGCATTTTTGCCTTGCGGCTTATGCGTCATTATGTCGTCGTCAACGGGCTCAACGCCCAGCGCCAAGGCCGGAAACGAGTCGGTGACGAGGTTGACCCAGAGCAGCTGGATGGCCAAAAGCGGCGCAGGCAACTTGAGGATGAAGGCCGTCAGCACAGTGATGATTTCGCCAATATTGCTTGAGAGCAGAAAATGCACGGTCTTTTTGATGTTCTCGAAGATGCCGCGCCCTTGCCGAACGGCCTCCACGATGGTCGAGAAATTGTCGTCGGTTAGGATCATATCAGCGGCATTTTTGGCGACATCCGTGCCGAAAACGCCCATCGCACAGCCAATGTCAGCCGCCTTCAGCGCCGGCGCATCGTTCACTCCGTCGCCGGTCATCGCAACAGTCTCGCCGTGCTTCTTAAAGGCCTTCACGATGCGCACCTTGTGTTCCGGCGACACCCGCGCAAAAACCGAATACTCGAAAATGCTCTCCTCGAGCTCACTTTGACTCATTTTCTCGAGCTGCTTGCCGCTGAGAGCCTTATCTCCGTCGTTGAAGATGCCCAGATTTTTCGCGATCGCCTTAGCCGTGACGATATGGTCTCCGGTTATCATAACTGGCTTTATGCCGGCGTTTTTGCACTCCTGGACAGCCATCTTCACATGAGGTCGTGGCGGGTCGATCATGCCGATGAGACCGAAAAAATTCAAGTTGGTTTCAAGTTCACTCGGCGAGCCTGGAAGCTTCTCGATATCCTTATAGGCAACCGCGAGAACTCGCAAGGCAGCCTTGGCCATGTCCTCGTTTTGAATCTTTATTTGGCGCCGCAATGTCTCGCTCAATGGCTTGCCGTTGCACTTTGTGGCCTTCTCGAGGAGGACTTCCGGCGAGCCTTTCGTTATCACACGATACTTGCCGCTTTTCAACCTATGCACCGTCGTCATGAGCTTGCGGGCCGAGTCGAACGGGAGTTCCTGCACCTTCGGGAAGTCTTGATCCAGATCGGTTTTCACTTGACCATTCTCCGCTGCCGCCACCACCAGGGCACTTTCGGTCGGCTCGCCGAGGGCCTTAAATTCGTTTTTTATGTACGACACCGACGAGTTGTTGCAGAGGGCGCCAAGCGTGAGAATTTTTTGCCCCGCCTCCGAGGAGAATTTTACCTTGCCGTCCTCGTTGCAAAGCTGCGTCACAGTCATCTTGTTTTGCGTGAGAGTTCCGGTCTTGTCGGAGCAAATCACGGTGGCATTCCCGAGGGTCTCGACGGCCGGCAATTTCTTCACGACGGCGCGATTCGCGGCCATTTTCCGCACGCCCATGGCCAAAACGATCGTCACGACGGCCGGCAGCCCCTCCGGAATGGCCGCCACGGCGAGGCTGATGGCTATCATGAACATCTCCAGCGGCGCGACTTTCTCGATGACGCCGAGCACGAAAATCACCGCGCAAATTACTATGGCACCTACGCCGAGGATTTTTCCAGTTTTGTCAAGTTTTACCTGCAAAGGCGTCTGCGCCGGCTCCTCCTCGATTATCATCCCAGCGATTTTGCCCACTTGCGTGCGCATGCCAGTCTCCACCACCACGGCCTTGGCGTGCCCGGCCGTCACCACGCTGCTCGAGAAAACCATGTTTCGCCGCTCTCCCAATGGCGCGTTAGGCGGAAATTTCGCATCGGCATCTTTCTCAACAGGCACCGATTCGCCCGTTAGGGAGGCCTCCTCCGCCTTTAGGTTGAAGCTCTCTAGCAAGCGCGCGTCGGCCGGCACCATGTCGCCACGGTTGAGCTGCAATATGTCCCCCGGAACAAGCTCCTCCGACGGCAAAACAACCTGCTTCCCCGCGCGGATGACCGTTGCCTTCGGCGACGACAGCTTTTTCAGCGCGTCGATGGCCTTCTCCGCTTTGCTCTCCTGCACCACCCCGACCACGGCGTTCAGCACCACGATGAAGAGGATGATGACCGAGTCGATGTAGTCCTTGCTGCCCTCTATCGCCGACGTCACGAATGAAATCGCCGCCGCAATCAGAAGGATTATCACCATAAAGTCCGAAAATTGCCCGAAAAATCGCGCAACTAGCCCCTTGGATTTCTTCTCTTTTAAAATGTTTTTGCCATAGTTTATTTGCTTTTGCCCCACCGCTACCCCGCTCAGGCCAATTTCCGGGTCTACCTTGAATTTTCTCAGCACTTCCTGCGCGCTTAAATTATGCCATTCCATTTACGTCAGCTCCTTAGTTTTTCAAGAGTGCCAAATTTTTCAGGCTTTTTCGCACAGGGCCGCGAGGCGCCCGTGGATTTTTAATCCACGGGCCAGCGGACACACAGCAACGCTGTGTGCCCGCCACCAAAATCTCGAAGAGATTTTGGGCCTCGCGGCCCGCCAAAGCTTAGCTGCAATTTAAAAATTTGGCACTTTGACTTTTTGTCCATGCTGACATATATATTCGCGCGCAGGCGGAGTTATGTCCGCGCGGAGGCAAATCGGCCCACCGATGCATACCCTGATAAAAACTGCATTAGGGGATGGTGTCATGTGGCTGTTTTCGGCGATACTTTTGGCGGTCTCGCTCAGCATGGACGCACTCGGAATCGGCATTTCATACGGCCTAAGGAAAGTTCGAGTCGCAACTTTGCCGAAGGTAATAATAAGTTTAATTTCTCTGATTTTCACAGCGTTAGCGATAGGCATTGGCAACGTCATCGCGCTAATCTTGCCGGATCAACTCGCGAAACTAATAGGCTCCGCGATGCTGGTGGTACTAGGCGTGATTATAATAGTTCAAGCTCTTAGCGGAAGTGATTCGAATGAAAGCAAAAAAAAGCCAACTCCCAAGACTTGGAGCTGGACGATAAAGTCACTTGGCGTAAGTATAAGAATCACTCGCGCGCCGGTTGATAACGACATTGACAAAGCCCCGGCCATAAACGTAAAAGAGTCTCTCTATCTTGGTGTCGCTTTGTCTATCGACTCTTTCGGTGCGGGAATAAGCAGCGCCGTGGCCGGTGTAAATAGCTTTTTGGTTCCAGTTTTAGTTGGATTGTGCCAGTTCGTCTTTTTGAGCCTGGGCTTGTACTGCGGATCTAAGCTTACGGCCATTCAAAAGCTCAAATCCAACTTCTTTATGTTTCTTTCCGGCACCATTTTAATTACTCTAGCCTGTGTGCGATACTTTTTGTGAGAAAAAACATTATCTTAATAATCACAGCACCTTGGTGACCAGCGAATTGTAATTTTATAAACATGTAACATCTCTAATTCCAGCGATCTTTTTTACATATCTACACCTTCATTTTCTTCATATTGTACCATTCTTAATTATTTAGATGACACTCCAGTATTTTTAATAAATCATCAAATGCTGACATTACCTCCTCCACGCCCTCGCCCGTGACTGATGAAAATACAACAAAGTTAACTCCATCAAAAGGAAAGTCCTCACTTAATTTTGCTAAGCGCTCTTCTCGTTGAGTCTTGTTGAGTTTATCACTCTTTGTCAATACAACAACAAATTTGAGGCCTCGCGATTGCAAAAACTCAATCATATGCAAGTCGTCAGCGGTGGGCTTGTGGCGCATGTCGACAAGCTGCACCACTAACGAAATATTCCTCTCAGAGTTAAAATAACCCTCAACCAACTCCGACCAACGTGCTTTTTCCTTGGCAGAGACCTTCGCGTAGCCGTAACCAGGCAAGTCCACAAACTTGAGTTTACCGTCGATGTCGTAGAAATTTATCGTGCCGGTCTTGCCTGGCTTCGTGCTAACGCGCGCCAAAGCCTTCCTATTCACCAGTTTATTTATCAACGACGACTTGCCCACGTTTGAGCGACCCGAGAAAACTACCTCCGGGCACGTTGACTTCTTCAGCTGAGTCTTGCTTCCAAAAGCTGCCTCAAAAGAAACATTATTGAAATTCATAATAAAATTTTTACCCCTCTCCGCAAAACTATCGACGCATTCTTGTAGCTGCGTGCCGGCCGCGAGGCCACCGAAAATAAATATTTATTTTCGGTGTATCCAAGAGCCCAACGAAGTTGCGCTCTTGGCTAGCCGGCAGGCCCTACGGGCCTTCGGCGCCTCGCGGCGCCACTAGATCTTACCTTTGGCGGCTCCCTATGTATCAATCCTGCGATATCGTTTTTTCTAGTTCTCCAACGTAGATTATCGCGCTCAGCAAGCCACATTGACCATCCTCACGAACCTTTAATATGGCCTCTTTTTTCTGGCCATCTTTTAGTAGCGCTTTTATCTCATTGTCATCTACGTTCTCGATTTTCTGCTCCTTGCGCCAGTAGTACCACGACTGCGCACTGAGAACTATAACCGGCAAAAACGACGCAACATCGTACCAAAATGGCCGCGCCTCCGTAGAGAACATAAAAACTAGCAACGCCACACAGTAAAATATCAAAAACCAATTTAGCCAAACTCTTAATTTCATGTTTATATACTTCCTCCAACAAGCTCCTAACAGAAACGACTGCAACATTGCGTTACAGTCGCGATTTTTTGCCGCTCTATGGACTAGGATACAAAACTTCTTCTTTTCGAGTCGTTATTCACCGTGATGTTAAACGGCACACGCGTCTCGTTGCGGAGAATCTGCGCATCGGCCTTCTCGCTGACAGTCTCCTCGGTTATGACGACCCTCTCCACGGTATGGTCGCCCGGCACCTCGTACATCAAACCGGACAAAATTTCCTCCATAATGGCACGCAAGCCACGAGCGCCGGTCTCCCTGTCGAGGGCCTTTTGCGCAACGGCCTCGAGCGCCTTCTCATCGAACTCAAGCTCAACTCGGTCGAGCGCAAACAGCTTTTGATACTGCTTCAAGATTGAATTTTTCGGCTCCTTGAGGATGCGCACTAGCGACTCCTTGTCGAGGCCGCTCAGCGATGTGATGACCGGCAAACGCCCGACCAACTCCGGAATTAGACCGTACTTCACGAGGTCGTGCGGCACAACATCCTTCATCCAGTGCGTCTTGTCGAGCTCTTTTTTGGTCTTGATGTCCGCGCCAAAGCCCATACTTGACGAACCCGTACGCTTCTCAACGACCTTCTCAAGGCCCTCAAAAGCACCGCCGCAGATGAACAAAATGTTCGACGTGTCGATGCGAATGAACTCCTGTTGCGGATGCTTTCTTCCGCCCTGCGGCGGCACATTTGAGACTGTTCCCTCGAGAATCTTAAGGAGTGCTTGCTGGACGCCCTCACCGCTGACGTCTCGCGTAATGGACGGATTCTCCGACTTTCTCGCGATTTTATCAAGCTCATCGATGTAAATGATGCCATGCTCGGCCTTCTCGATGTCAAAATCCGCTGCCTGAATCAGTCGGAGAAGAATGTTCTCGACATCCTCGCCAACGTAGCCCGCCTCAGTGAGAGTGGTCGCATCGGCTATGGCAAACGGTACATTCAGCGCCTTGGCCAAGGTCTGCGCGAGGAGTGTTTTCCCTACGCCGGTCGGCCCGAGCAGCAAAACATTACTCTTCTTAAGCTCAACGGCATCATTCTCGTCCTCTTTGCCGAAGTAAATCCTCTTGTAGTGGTTGTAGACCGCCACAGAAAGCGCAATTTTTGCAGCCTCCTGGCCGATTACATAGTCGTCCAAGATTTTCTTAATTTCCTTCGGGCGCAACAAGTTAATCTCCTCGTTCTGCGCCTTCTCGAGCTCTTGAGCTATTTGCTTGCCCTTTTTCAGCAACTCATCCTCGAGTATCGAGACGCACAAAGTCACGCACTCGTCGCAGATGTACACGCCCGGCCCCGCGATAAGCTTGGCGGCCTGATCCTGCGGCTTGTTGCAGAACGAGCAGCAAATATCCTTTCCCCTATTTTCATCCTTCGTTGACATAATATCACCAATTCCTATCTCTTATATATAACCTGGTCGACGATGCCGTACTCCTTAGCTTGATCGGCCGTCATGAAGTTGTCGCGCTCGGTATCTTGAGCGACCTTCTCAAATGGCTGTCCGGTGCGCTCTGCCAGGATCGTATTCAAGCGCTTTTTCGTCTGGATAATGTGGTCGGCGTGAATCATAATATCCGTCGCCTGACCTTTTGCACCGCCGCTCGGCTGATGAATCATAATATCGCTGTTCGGCAGCGCAAAGCGTTTTCCCTTGGTGCCGGCGGCCAACAAGAACGCACCCATACTTGCCGCGAGGCCCATGCAAATCGTTGAGACGTCGCACTTAATGTACTGCATGGTGTCGTAGATGGACAAGCCGTCGGTCACCGAGCCACCTGGGCTGTTGATGTAGAAGAAGATGTCCTTCGACGGGTCTTGCCCCTCCAAGTACAGCATTTGAGCGACAATCAAGCTGGCCGTCGTATTGTTAACCTCCTCGGTCAACATGATGATTCGGTCATTTAGCAGCCTCGAGTAAATGTCATACGAGCGCTCGCCGCGGCTAGTTTGCTCGACGACATAAGGTATCGAGATCATTTTTTCGTTACTCAAAGTAATCCCTCCAAAAAGCACACTCTATAAATAATTAACAGCATTTTCCAAGTTTATTCAAACTTGAAGAATTATTTGTTCACGCGATGCTCACGCAAGAAGTCGACAGCCTTTTCCGCCGCTATGTCCTTTGCTAGGCCTTTCGCGTCAACGAATTGCTTTATTTGGTCGACTTCCAATTTGTAGTGCTCCGCTAGTTCCTTATACTTCTCCTCGAGCTCATCCGGCGTCGGCGCAAGGTTCTCGATTTCCGCAATCTTATCAATCGCCAAACGCAACTTCACTTGACGCTCGGCCTGCGGCCTAAAGTGCTCCTTAAATGCGTCGTCGGTCATGCCCGTGTACTTCTTGTAGGAATCCAGGCTAAGGCCTTGAGATTGCAACTTGTGGCCAAACTCGTTCAGCATTTCCTCAAGTTTGTTCTCGAACATAGCCGCCGGAATTTCAGCCTTCATCAACGCGATGGTCTTATCAATCATCTCGTCGTCGGCTGCCATATCGGCCTCTCTCTTTTTGAGGTCAAAGAGCTGCTTCTTGAGGTCTTCTTTATACTCAGCCAAGGTGTCAAACTCGCTGACATCCTTCACAAACTCATCATCAAGCTCCGGCAACTCACGAGTTTTAATCTCATGGAGTTTAATCTTGAACACCGCCGGCTTGCCCGCAAGGGATTCCTCTTGATAGACCTCCGGGAAGGTTACATTAACGTCGAACTCCTCGCCAGTGTTATGTCCAACCATTTGCTCCTCGAAGCCAGGAATGAACTCGCCACTGCCCAGCTTCAAGCTGTAGTTCTCGGCCTCGCCGCCCGCAAAAGCCTCGCCATCTGAGAAGCCTTTAAAGTCAAAAATAACGGTATCGCCTTCCTGTGCGCTTCTGCCCTCGACAGTCACCAGGCGAGAATTTCTCTCGCGCACGCGATCGATTTCCTTATCTATATCTTCCTCCGTGACTTCAACCGGCCTGAGCTCAACCTCAATACCTTTATATCCCTCGATTTCGACCTCTGGCTTAACAGTCACGACAGCTTTAAACTCAAAGCCATCCTTACCAAGACGGATTACGTCCAAGTCGATTTTGTCGTTAATCACCTCAAGGCCAGCCGCCTCGATGGCTTCCTCCATGGCCTCCGGATAAATCTCGTTAACGGCGTCCTCATAGAAGACATTCTCGCCATAGTACTTCTCAATGAAAGCCCGCGGCGCCTTGCCCTTGCGAAAGCCCGGAATCGAAATTTTCTTGGCGTTCTTCTTAAATACACGATCCACAGCCTTTGCGAAGTCCTGCGCGCTGACCTCAACGTGCAACTCGTATCGGTTTGTTTCGACCTTATTTGATGCTTTTAGACTCATTTTGTCCTCCTGAAAAATGCAAATATCTTTACAATTATAGCACAAAAAATTTATTTTTTCCACTGTCGCTAGGCGGAGGCGTCGCTAAATTTGCGTAGATGGCTGCAGTGTTTGCAAACGGTAAAAATGAAACGATTCGGATACTTCTGAAACTTTTTAGCATTAGTGTTTGCTCTTACCTTGAATTGGTTCACATTTGCGTGAATTTAGCAATGCCTAAAGTTTCGATGAGTACCCTAGAGCGTGTCGTCAATAAATTTTTATCCAAATAGCAATAGACCTCTTGCGAAAATAAACATGCAGCATGAAAAAAACAGCGAATAATTCAGGAACACAACTAACAACAGATAGCAGCTATCAAGGACTTGCAAGCTGCACACGAATGCCGTTTTGCCGAAAAAGTCTAGCAAAAATCGACCTTTATCGAAGCAAAGTCGAAAGCAGAACAGAAATATCTCAAGGGCATTGCTAAATTCATATAGACGTGAGACAATGCAAGGAAAAAGCAAATGCTAAAAAGTTTCATAAGTAGCCGATTTGTTTCGTTTTTACCGCTTGCAAAGACTGCACTTATCTACGCAAATTTAGCAATGCCTCTCAAGAAAACGTATCGCTGTTGATCACGTGATCGCCTTAGTTAAGCGGTTTCTAATTCTTTCAGAACGATACCGCAACCGAAGCAAACGCTTGTCTCTCCGTTTTTCTTTGATCGCAGGTATTTGCAATTTTGATCAACTCTCTTAATTTTGCAAGAGGTCTAATGCATCTAATTTGAACTGCAGCAACAAATGAAGAAACGTTCTTAGAATAAGGCGTAGCAATGTCTCGCAGTTTCTTGAGCTGAAAAAAGCATTCTCGACGAGGTGTCGCAGCTTGTAATTATGCTATCGTAGTTGCGCGGAACTTTGCGGTTCTTTTTCGGAGGAATTACTGGCATCATTCCTGCTTGAAGCGCGCTGCTAATGATGGCGTCAGTGTCATAACCGCGGTTGGCCAGCAAATATTCAGCTTGAAATTCGGTGATTAGCGCTTCTGCAATAGAGCAATCCGCAACGGTAGAGCGTGTCGTCAATAAAATATGATATGATAGAAATAAAAAAGTACGTGAAGCAGAAAATGAATAAAGAAATGCACCGGCACGATATAAGCAACAGTGCTTGGAAAAAGATAAAACCTCACACCATTGGAGAAAAGGGCACACGTGGATAAATGCTAAGAATACACGGCAATTCATAAACGGCGTATTTTGGATTTTTCGCACAGGAGCTCCATGGAGAGACCTTCCAGCAGAATATGGACATTGGAAAAATGTTCATCGCAGATTTTGCCGATGGAGAGATAAAGGAATTTGGGGAAATATTCTAGCCGCGCTGATAGATGACGCGGGTTTTGAGTGGCCTATTGATCAATGTGTTTTTTGCACTTTGGGAGATAACAAAAGTTTTTTACCATGTTGTATTATAAACTGTTCTAGGCGCGAGCAAAACGATCAGGTTTCAACTCAAAAAATGCGCCCGATTAGCAACTTTTTCAAAAAGTCAAAAGACAAGAACGCGTGAAAGGATTCGTCGGCTCTATATCTTGCTTTGCGCGCGAAATGTTCTGCGCGACCACGCGCCGCCTCTTGTCGTGCGAGGTCAATCGCGGGGCTCAACACGAAAATACATCTGGCCGTGGATGTTCATGGTATGGCGGTGCGTTTTTTGTCACAGATGGTAGAGCGCGTCGTCAATAAAGCTTGTATGTACATTGCTAGATTTGATAAAAATCAATAACATTAACATCAAAGTTCAACAAAAATGCAGAGCCGGCATTTAAAATTGCAAGAAGGCAATTTATGTAAATTATGAAAGACGTTCCTTAAAAAAGAAGATAATAATCTCGTCATTCGCAATTTAAGAGATTTCGCTATTTTCACCGACCATCTTGTTTGATGCGTATGCGATATAGTTAAGTTTTATTGACGACGCGCTCTAGCCCTGCTAAGATCTTTTTCTTATGCTCTTTCTATCTATCTATAAAATTATTTTTATTTCCTTATTGACTTTTTATAGCTGGTCTGATGTTTCCCTGTATATCCTTTCTTCAGAATCTCTACCAGTTTTTCAAACGTACTTCGCTTTACTCCTGTAATTCTTCGGAATTTTGTTCCTGAATATTTCACTATTTTCTCATATTTTATTTTTTACTCTGCATGTTTATTTCCGCAAGAGATCTAATTAAGTGAGTAGGTCACAATTATTAGACTAATGAAAAATGCTCGTTTTTCGTGAATGCCCCACTTTTATTTCGCAATGAATATATTGAATTTTAGCAGCATCTTGAAAATATAGCCACAAAGTTTTGTTTTTGCTTCCCGCAAGTTTATCATTATATTCTGACATCAATTATGCGTTTTAAACACATAACGCGCAGCATTTTTACACTTTTGCCCCCTTTTTGATAATTTAAACAAACTGCTATTCAATAAGCAAGTCAAAAAATAGATTTTTAGCAAAACACTTATTAGCAAAACAAAGTCGTGGTATAATCTCAATAAATCAAAAATAAAAGGAGAGCTGGAAATGGGATTATTCAACAAAAGACAAGAGCAAAATAAAGTGAAAAGTCAAAAATCAAAAAAGTTAAATCTAAACGAACTTAGTGAAGATACACTCCTCAACGTGGCAGGAGGCCAAACTTATCACAACGATGCGGACAAGCGAGCAAATGAGGACTACATCAAAGGATTATCCCAAGAAACGGTATGATGTTGAACATCTGAGGAACCAAATCAAGTGATATGGAGGCCGCGAGGCGCCGAAGTGCCCCAACACTGTTAAGGTACGGGGGTACAAAGAAAATAAGTACTTATTTTCTTTGGCATCGCGGCTAGCTTTAGGCTACAGATAAGTGCGTAAATCTCAAACTATACTTGGAGCATCCAGACTATTTTCAAAAAGGAAGCGATGTTTTTTGCAACTTGATACTAAGCTGAAAGTTAAATATGTGGATTTCTCTAAGGAGTATTTAAGCGCAATAGTCGATTTAGCGGAAGAACGCCTTGGAGAAAGATACACAACGGTAGAAAAAATCCAGGCATTCATTCAAGACAAAAACAACGCCTGTAAGCTGGTTATCTCTGAAAAAGATAAAAAACTGCAGGGCTTTTTATTTTCCCATAGCTCAGATATTCCATCTTTGGCCGCGGAAATGAAATTAACACCTGAAGAAATAGAAAAGGTTATCGGTCGTAACGAAAAAATTTACGTTGTGAAAACATTGGTGCTGCAAAAAGAAGCCGAAAAACATGGCCTTGCAACCGAGCTGACTAGACAAGGCCTTGAGAATGCCAAGAAATTAGGGTTTCGCTCGGCATGGTCAGCGCTATGGGTCAAAAAGGATGGCAGCATACCCGCTAAGCACATTATGGAACGACTATGTTTTACCCACTACAAGACCGTTCACATGAGAATGTACAACCGACCTGACTTTAAATGTCTTGATTGCGGTGGGCGTTGTACTTGCGACAGCGCGATATATTACAAGATTTTATGAGGTAAGATTATGAATGCAGTGGTTGCAAAGGCTAAAAAAATCATATTGATGATGTTCGTTTTGTGCTTGATGCAGGGGGGGCAATGTATTACTGCGCTTTGTGTTTCTGATAGCGACAGTATACGCTATAGCACATTAAGAAAGGGCGAAGACTGGAAGACTACCCTAACTGACATTGAGAACGCTAGCAAAGTTGGTAGTAACTTAGAGGCCGTCAAGATGGAGTTAAATAGTGGCCTTCGCGACAGCTACAATATTTTTTATAGAGTTTATTTGCAAAATTACGGTTGGCTTGGTTGGGCTCGTAACGGCGAGACAGCGGGAAGTATTGATGCAAACTTGAATGTTCAACAAGTTCAAGTAAAAATTGTCCGCAATGATATTGTGCCACAGTTGGAACCTTCTCCTGTTAAGGCAACGCTCGTGTTTGATGCTACACGGCAGGCGATAGCTCCATCAGATGGCTGTCGTTCAAAGGTTTTAGCGATAGGAACAGGAAATAAGAAAAAGTTTTTCAAGGCGCCAGAATACAACGTAAAAAATGGCATAAATAAAGATCTCTGGGTTGATACATTAAGTATAAGGGAGAACACCGACACTAAAATAAGAAATGTTTCGGCAAGTAGAATAGAAAAATTGCTAGGGCTTTCAGACGTGATTGCTAAATCCGAGTATGCCATCCTCCGTAGACGAGGTTTGCCGGACGTTCAAGGGGCTTTGATAGATAACGTCGAGAATGGTATGGACTGGTTTCCCTTTAGAGCGATGAACAACAAGACGATTCGTCCATCTTTACAACATAGCTTATCTACTTTAATGGTTTTTGACGGGCTAATTGGACAAGTTGATAGGGTCCCGTGGAATTATTCTCTTATACTTTCGGATAATAATAAACGAGTATCTCATGGCGACAAGAGACGCAGGGCCTTTTCACTCATACGTTCACAGACTACAAAGCCAGCTCTGAGAGTGGTCGGCTACGATCAAGATTGTACCTTTGGAAATATTAGCGATTTGAGTCCGCATGGCTGGTTCCCGGGGTTAGTTGCTGCAGATAATAAACTTACTTTACCACATATGGACAAGCGTCTTGCCAACCGAATTCTAAAAGTATCTGATAATCAGATTCGCGCGACTCTTTTCGATACACTTGAGCCTGAGTACATAGAGGCTACTATTTCCAGGTGGAATCAACTTAAGTCTGCGATAAAAAATACCGCCGCAACGAATCCACAATTTTTATTAAACGCGAGCGAGTGGTCGCAGAAGACCATAAATGATGAGCTTAATTGCCCGTATGGTACATACCTAAAGATGTTTAGAGATATGTAGATATTAAGGTGTGAGGCTTCAAATTACAAAAAAATAACTCACACAAAGTGGCTTGCGAGGTTTCAAGTTGGCAACCGTAATTTTTGCCTTTGTGCGTATTTATGCTGCCATTTTTTCCTTTTGCATCACGTTTGATTATTTGATAAACACCCCAAGCTTTCCGAATTCAGTATTGTTAAAGCTACATAGATAGCAAGAGTTTTGTCGATGAAAAAATTGAGTTGAGCAACGGTTTCTAGCCTTTTTCATTTTTTGATTTTATAAGGTCATTTGCCTGCATGTACACAAATTTAGAAATACCGCTATTTTTGCAAATGTTTTCACCTAAAAGAACGTTGACTTTAAAAAATTTGGCGATAGTTCTAAATGAATAAGCGTGCGCGCATATACACACCGCTAGGAGTTTTTCTTGTTTGCTCCTACCTTTATGCCTTGTGGGAACAAATTGGTATACGGGCATTGCTAATGTTGCATATATGGCTGCGATTTTTACAACAGGTAAAAATTAAATTAAGCGGCTACTTATGCAGTTTTTCAGAATTTGATTTTACAGAGTATTCGCTTGCATATACCGGAATTTAGCAATGCCGGTATACGCATTTTTTTGCACTTGTAGTGCTGTTTGCCATTTACAAAGCCGACTTTTACGTATTCATTTGAATCGCACTTTTTGCACTTGTACATATCAATACCGCCCTTTTCCTGCTATTATATATTTGATCGACACCACGAATTTTTTTCATAGCATTAATTCAGATACGCCATTTTAAAGGCAAGCGAAAGCTTGCCTTTATTTTTTGCCGAGTTTTATTGTTCGGGACAAGAATTAAAAATTTTTTGGGATTAGTGGGAGGGCTGATTTTGACGGGAACGAGCGCATGTAATAACTGCCAATAAAGCGTCCTAATAATTGACAAAAACTAAGCACAATGCTACAATGTGCCCGAAAAAGCTTTTTCTTGCGACTTTATTTTCGTGTATTTTCTTAAGAAGAAATTTAAAGGGGGTGGTCAAGTTGAATGGGCTCTAGATACTGAAGAAATTTTATTTTAAAGAAAGGGTGTTGAGAATGAAAAGGTTATTTACGAAAAGGGTGTGCGCGTGTATGGTCAGCACGATGATGGCGTTTGTCGGGACAGGATTTACTGCCGCGGCTTTCTCCTCGGACACGCACATATACACGACGCAGAGAGGAATTTGCATTGTGGACGCTGTATTGGGAGAAAAGTTTTCGAAGTTTTATACGGAGGAGGACAGGGCTCAAATCATGACCTTCTGCACGAAACCGGATGAGGACGAGGTTGATGGCGCATTTATGTATCACTTTTACAACCCGGCCACCGAGCAGAATTTCATGGGTGGCGACGACTCTGCCCTAGCGAGGTGCAAGATGCACTACAACAACGCGGTTACATATTTTAAGGCTGGCGACAGGCTGGCTGCCATGGAGGCGCTTGGACGTTCATTGCACTACTTGGAGGACCTAAACACGCCGGTGCACACGAACAACCAAGACGTATTCGATTCTGCATTTAATCTTCCGTTCCATGTTGGCTTCGAGGACAGGTGCAAGGAAATTCAAGCGGGCGTTACGTCGTCCTTGCTGCGGAATGAGTTCAGATATTACGAGCTTAATACCGTAGAGAACATCGGGAAATCTTGTGCTTATTTGGCTAACGACAATTTTTATGCATTATACGAGGAAATCTTGCCGCGCGACGTTGTGGCTGTAAATTCGATTAAAAATGCGCAAAAATCGGTTGCCGGAATGATGTACAAGTTTTACTTGGACGTAGCTTAGCGACTAAAAGGGAAGGAGTTGGATGCAATTATGAAAAAGATGTTATCTTGTTTGATGGCAGCATCGATGTTGTTCGTTAGCGGCCTTTATTGCCCACAAATAGCGCTTGCGAGTGCCGAGGGGACGTCAAGTATGGCGCAGTCCGTTAAAAAGCAAATTATGACTAGTTCTGGCGTAAATTGCGTTTCGGACATAACCGTTAGCGAACCTGTTCTAGATGGCATAAAAAACGGCCAGGAAGAGTATCGAAAAAAAGTTGAGGTTAAAAACGATTTTTTCGTAAAAGGCGATAAAAAGTGCATTTCTACGAATTTATTGAGTTTTTACTTTTCTTACAACGGTAAAGATGCTTCTGTCGACGAAAATAAGCTGATAGTTGACCAGGATGATGACATAACGCGACTCTGGAAAACTTCATCGAGCGAAGAGGTCTACAATGCGCCGGGCCAAAGTGTAGTTTCGCAAAGAATCGGCATTTATAATAGGGATACGCTCGTCACCGACCTTGAGCACAACGACGCGTTCCATGTCGATGTTATTTGTGAAGCGGACGGCGAAGTGACGTTTAACATCAAGTCGCTTGACGAGGCGCAAAGTGAGGCCCTGAAAATCTCCGACTTGATGATTAACAACGAGGCCTTGAAGAAAAAAATAACTCGAACAATGTCCGAGAAGACGATTGAGTACGTTCGCGACTTGCAGACCAGCGAGGACGACAGGTATCGCTACGTCACGAAGGAGTTCAAGATTGCCTACACCGACAAGAAAGACAAGCTCATCGGCGAGACCACGATTCAAGCGTGCTTTAGGTACAATAAAAATACTCGCGAGGTTCAATGCTTGAGTACGTCTCACGCGGAAGGCTCCGATAAAATCGAGGTCTATATGCGCTCCGGCAACGAGACGCGAACCTACGGTGGAGCCTACGGCGAGATTAAGGTGAAATATCCGTCTCGCGGCATCGACAAGACCTATAGGGAGGTCGTCGTCATCAAGTGCGACTCGAATGGCAACGTCACCAGCAAGTTCATCTCTTGAGACGACCTCGGCTTTTTGGGGAATCTTATAATCTTTTTCGAGTCAGTTAAGGATTTTTTTGCCGGCCTCTGGTACGCCCTGAAAAGCTGCTTTGTGTAAGCTGAAAATAGACGATGCACTGCAATAAAAAGTATGTTCTTTGTGAAAGTTGCTTATAAAAGCGTAGATTTGACGAAGAATACCCTTGAAAATAGTTGCAGTGCATTTTCATTTTTGCAAGTTGTAGCTTATATTTCGCGCAAACAAAGCAAAAATAAATTTATATTATATATTGAGTTTTAAAATTTTTTGTTTTATCATGATTTTAAGATATCTTTGCGGAGGGTGCAGTATGGAATTTTTGAAAAATTTAGGTGAAACATTCAATGATGCAGTTGATTTTGTTGTTGAAAAGAATCGAAAATTCAACAAAACCACGAAAATTAAAAAGCTCATCAAGAAGGAATCCAACGAGATAATTAAGGCTTACATCACGCTCGGCAAACATTATTATAACGAGCTGCGTGATGTTCCGAACTACGATATGCAGAAGGTTTGCAACGCAATAGATGCGTCTCAAAAGGAGATCAAGCGTCTTAAATGCAAGCTAGAAGAAGTAAAAAACGAGGTTAATTTGTCCGAGTTTGAAGATTTTGTCGAGCCTGACGAGCCGATAGAGATAGAGCTGACGCTGAGTGAGGAAGATAGCGATTGCATCAGTGAGAACAAAGAAGAGTAGTTAAAAGGAAAAATCCAGCTCCTGAACATTACGCTCAGGAGCCTTTTTTTGTGCAAAATTAGGTGTTGCCAATCTCGCGTGCATTGACACAATTTTTAGGGTACGCTGATCAAATAATTATATCGACGGATTTATTGACACGAAAGGCCGCATAAAGGAACATCGTTAAATCAATCATTTCGATCGAGCGGTAAACACAGCATGTTTTTCGTCTAAATCTTGCAAACCAGTGTCATTGCGGAAAGTTGTTATAGTCAAACAACTTGAAAAGCCGACGCAAAGTGCTCTCAAGAGACTTATAAGAAAGAAATTTACGCAAATATCGTTTAAGTCAATAACAAAAAATTTTTTCGATAGGAGTGAACTCGGAGAATAGGGCGGAAGAAAATTTGAAGCAACCGGACTTTTGTATAGCACGAATAAGCTGTTTTTGCGATGAAATAAAGCTTTGTTTATCACAACAACTGTTCCATCTTTAACTTTAGGCAAAAGATTGTTCTCAAACCATGTTTCAAATAAAAAAGGGGGGGATTAGCTTTCCAGGCTTTTTCGTTCCCACCTTTTGGACATTTAATTTTATTTTCCATGGCATCCTTATATCACATTGCCTCTCTTTTAGGCACTCCCAGAATTTCACGCAAACAAAATTTAAAATAGCACATGGTTGAAAAATGCACAAAAAACAAGCGGCTTGTTTTGAAATATTCACCGGCGTCGCGCATTGACAGCTTAGATAAAAAACAGTATAATTTTATAGTAATCATTTTTTAGGAGGTTTTAAATTGAAAGGAAATATGAAAAAGGTAACCGCAAGTGTATTGGCACTCTCGTTAGTATTTTTGCCGTTGTATAACGTGGCTAAAGCTGATTGTGGGCCAAATGATTTTGTTTGTTCAAAAATTGATATGCTGAACAATAATTTAAATGAAGAAAAAAGCAATTGGAACGTTTTCCAAAAGGCTTGGCATTATTTTTCTCCTACGGAGGGGCAAAATTTTATAAATAAAGCTTTACCTGCGTTACATACGTTAGCTGTAAAGCAAAAAAGCTTGAGCAAGACTTATTCCGGTGCATTCGTTGAAGATGCTGTAGAAAAAGCGACCAATGCAGTTGGCGGTGGAGGTTTGCTATCTTGGTTAGGTAGTCGACTATCATCTATTTTTAATAGCTATGCGTTTAACACCCTGTTGATTTTTGGCGGTTGGTCTTTCTTGACAAATTTATATAAATCTTATCAAGCTAAGAAAGAGGCGGGCAAGGTCGAAAAGCCTGTTGACCCAGTTACTTCTATGCATTTGCTGGATATGCATTTAGCATCTGTAAAGGGTCAAGAAAAAGCCAAAAAAGCAATTAGACAAGCCGTTCTTAATATTGTCGACAAAAACTCACAATTTGCTCTCAGAAATAACTCGAAAAGAGCTGGCGCTGGCGCAACCGTCATCTATATGATTGGACCGTCTGGTGTTGGTAAGACCATGATCGCGGATATCTGCCGAGTAGTTCTTGCCGGTTCAGGAGCGACACCGCTTGTTATTGAAGCTTCCGACATCGATAGACGTTCTAGAATGAGCCCTGTAGAGCAGCTCTTTGGCATGAGAACTAAGCGTACCCAAAACGGCGGCGAAACTTATGAGTACTCGCCAATCATCCAAAGACTCAAGGCCGTCCCAAACACAGTCGTAATCATCAACGAATACGATAAGGTCCACTCACCAGATCTTGACGAGAAACTGAGAACAATTATGGATCAAGGCTACATTAACGTAAACGGCGAAAAGATTGACTGCTCTGCTGCAACGTTTATCATAACTTCGAATGAGAGCTCAGCTTCTGCAAACAAAGGCAACTTGGAAATCGCTCTTGATGATGACGGAACAGGTTCACGTACGTTTATCAGCCATGACAAGTCTTTCTTAAATCGAGTAAAGTTAATCGAGCTTGAAAACCTTTCTGCAAAAGAATATAAAGAAATCGCGATGAGACCTTTCGCTGAGCTCGCAGCAAGATATCACCATCAGTATGGCATAGACTTAGCATTTGGCGATACGTTAGACTCCCTCGCTCAAAAAGTTGAAGAACTAAATAGAGGCGCACGTCCAATCTTTAACTATGTTGAAAGCTTGAATGATAAGTTGCTTAATGAAGTCGTTTTAAACAACCTAAATAACACGTCAAAATGCATTAAGCTTGCGGTTTCATTCGATAAAGAACAAGACGAGTTCTTCCTTGAAGAGCCAAACAAAAAAGTTCAGCTTGAGCAAAAACAAGAAGCAAAAGCTAATGGAGTGGAGGAAAGCTCTCAACCTCAAGAAGAATCGATAGTACAAACAAACGAAGAGGAAATCGCTTCTTAAAAAAATTAAAAAGCAGGCACATAAATTTGTGCCTGCTTTTTTGCACAAAATATTTGAGTAAAATAAAAATGGTTAAAACCTACTTCAAAACTTCTGTTTTTCCATTTTTAGAGCCTGCACCAATAGACTGAAATCTTGAAAATAAAGCGCGAAAAGCCGCAAGCATACACCGGGCGTTGCTAAGCCCTCATATACACAACAAAATCCATATGCATACGCAGCAAAAGAGAATACTTGATCATCTGCAGGCTTTTTGAATAGCAGTAGGTTTTTCGGACAAATCTCGCAAGGTAGTGACGCAAAAGCCTATTCATGCGCTCGACGCTATATGTGTGTGCTTTTCCAGTGAGGTGTTTGGCCGGGTCGATGAAATTGTAGACATGCCAATGGTCAGATGCTTAAAATCTTACGTCAATATGGCTAATTTTATCTGTTAGTTTTTGAAGGTGTTTTGTTTATCAAGCTCCAAAATCTCGACTTTTTCATTCCTTTTAGGAACTTTCTCTAATTTTGCGCTGACTTTTTTGCCCAATTTATGACAGAAACATGACTAACCTTAAGAATTATTTCGATCCTCCTAAAGCCATTTCCCTCCAAATACAACTGTATTGCTTTTCGTCTGATATGCTCCGGGTAGCCGCGCTGGCCTACCGTATAGTGGCACCCGCATTTTTTTGCACAGATATTGCTGCTTTTTTATTAGACCTCTTGCGAAAATAAACATACAGAGTAAAATATAAGACATGAAATAGGAAAAACTAGCGAACCATTCCGGAGCAAAATTTCGTAGAATTACAGGAGTGAAGCGAAGTACATTTTAAAAAATTGTAGAGATTCTAGAAAAAAGATATGCAAGAAAACATCAATGAAGAGTTAAATATCAAAACTGAGCACGGAAGACTTGCTGTTGGCAACACTGGAGTGCCTGCGAGAATACCGCACTTGTGCATACGCGGAAGGTAGCATTTATCGAGGAATTCGGTGGGTAGAAAACACGTTGATTAAGGACGGAACGATTTCATTGCCAGGCCGAAAGGCGCTGCTTAAAGGCGAAGCAGAATATGAGGTGATTTTAGTCGACTCAACAGAAACGCCAATTGAGCATCCCCAAAAAAACAAAGAAAATACTACTCCGGAAAGAAAAAACGTCATATCATAAAAACTCAAATGTTGATAAATACGGAAATCGGAGAGATTATTTCCTTGGCGTTCGAAAAAAGGGAAAGTTAATGATTTCCAACTATTTAAAAGCAGCCAAATCCACTTGAAACCAGGAGCTCAACTAACGGCAGATAGTGGCTATCAAAAACTTACAAACAAAGTTGCACGCGAATTCCGTTTTGCCGAAAAAGCCTACCAAAAATCATCCTTTATCGAAGCAAGACCGAAAACAGAACAGAAATATCTCAAGAAAACGTATCGCTGTTGAGCGTGTGCTCGCCTTACTTAAGCGATTCTGGATTATTTCAGATCGCTATCGCAACAGAAGGGAACGCTTTTCTCTATGTTTTTCTTTGATCGCTGGTATTTGCAATTTTGAACAACTCTCTTAATTTCGAAAGAGGGCTAATGATAAAATTAGCGAAAAAGGAGCCCATTTGACGATGAAAGAGCTTAAAATAAATAAGAATGACGCCGGCCAACGCGTAGATAAATTCTTGACGAAAACCTTTAAGAACCTACCGGCGTCGTTAATGTATAAAGCCATACGCAAAAAGGACATCAAGATAAACTCGAAGCGCTGCAAGCCTGACACAAAGCTACTCGATGGCGATATTTTGACGCTCTACATAAAGGACGAATTCCTCGAGACAAGCTTCGACGAGTATGACTTTCTCAAGGCGCCGAGCAACCTCGACATCATCTACGAGGACGAGAATATCTTGCTCGTAAACAAGAAGCCGGGGCTCATCGTGCACCCGGACGAGAATTACCACTTCGACTCGCTGATTGCGCGCATCCAGCACTATCTTTACAAGAAGGGCGAGTTCAATCCGCGCGAGGAAAACTCCTTTGTGCCGGCCCTTATAAACCGCATAGACCGAAACACCGGCGGCATCGTCATCGCAGCCAAGAACGCCGAAAGTTTGCGGATTTTAAATCAAAAAATGAAGGCTCGCGAGCTAAAAAAATTTTATCTTTGCATCGTGCATTCGACCTTCAAGAAAAAAGACGATACTTTAACGGCCTATCTCGAGAAAAATGAAAAGCAAAACCGGGTTTATATTCATTCTCAGCCACGTGAAAACACCAAAACGATAAAGACAAAATATCGGGTTATCGCTGAAAGAGGGGGCTTTAGCTTACTTGAGGTTGAGCTACTAACCGGCCGGACACATCAAATTCGAGCGCACATGGCATTCCTCGGGCACCCGCTCCTCGGCGACAGCAAGTACGGCAAAAACTCGCTCAACAAGGAGAAAAACTACAAGTGGCAGGCACTTTACTCGCACAAGCTAAGGTTTGATTTCGCGACGCCAGCGGGAGTCCTCGACTACCTTAACGGCAAAGAGTTCGTTGCGCCAAAGGTTTGGTTCGAGGATGATTTTTACAATTTCAAGTAGCAAAAAACAAAGTGACAACCGTTTTGGCTGTCACTGGAACCTTCCTGTTCTATCGAAATGACTGATTTGACGATGTTCCTTTATGCGGCCTTTCATGTCAATAAATCTGTCGAAATAATTGTTTGATCAACACTTCCCTTTATTTGTGCACTGCCTGCATTTAGTTTTACATTACTACGCGAGTTTGCTATAATGAAGATTAATTTATGTGAAGATTTTTGAGGAGCAATTAATAAATTGGTTGGTAACGAACGGATAGTGCGCGTATCGGTGGTTGTGCCGGTGCGCAATGAGGAGAAATACATAGCTAAATGCATAGAGTCGGTGCTGAGACAGGATTTTTCCAAGGAAGACCTGGAGCTGATTTTGGTTGACGGCGACTCGGAGGACAAAACGGTTGAGATAATAGGGCGTTTTGCTAATAAATATAACTTCATAAAGTTATTAAAAAATCCGCAGCGAACGGTTCAACACGCGCTAAACATCGGGATAAAAAACGCGGAGGGGGAGTACATTGTCCGAATGGATGCACACTCTGAATATGCAGATGATTATATCTTAAGATGCGTTGAGTACCTTGAAAAAACTTGTGCTGAAAATGTCGGTGGGCCGATGATTGCAAGAGGTAAAACTCCAATTCAATGCGTAGTGGCTGCCGCTTACCATAGCCCTTTTGCACTCGGAGGAGGAAAGTTCCACGACGAAGACTATGAAGGTTACGCTGATACCGTTTATTTGGGAGCTTTTCGGCGCGAGATATTGTTGAAGCTGGGCTTGTACGACGAGCGCCTGCCTTGTAATGAGGATGACGACCTGAATTTTCGCCTCGTGGAGAGTGGCGGAAAGGTGTTCATCACGCCGAAAATCAAGAGCGTTTACTACCCGCGAGCCTCTTATCCGGCGCTTTTTAAGCAATATTTTCGGTATGGCTTTTGGAAGGTCGCCGTGGTAAAAAAGCACAAGAAGCCAGCGCGTTTGTCACACTTGGTGCCGGCCGCGTTCGTAGCGTTCCTCATTTTGAGCTCGATTTTATCGTACTTTAGCAAGCTGGCGGATGATATTTCGTCGCTCGTTTTGCTGCTTTACTTTGCTTTGAGCCTGTATTTTTCGCTCAAGAACGCGCGTGTGACGTCGTTCGCTGACAAGCTGCGGCTGGTTTGGGTGCACTTTATTTTACATACGGCTTATGGGCTGGGCTTTTTGTGCGGAATTTTCAAATTTTGGAGAACTGATTTCTAGATGGAACAAAAATATGAGTTTTCAAGTGACGAATTGCGCAAGTTGCAGCTAAAGAGCCTAGAAATGGCGCTATATTTTAGAGACTTTTGCAAAGCGAACGACCTAAAATTTTTCCTCTGTGGAGGCGGCTGCATCGGCGCGGTGCGGCACAAGGGGTTCATTCCGTGGGACGACGATCTCGATGTGTTTATGCCGAGGGATGACTACGAAAGATTGGGAGCCTTGTGGGCCGAAAAGGACGACACGAGCAGCTACGCCTACTGCAGGCCTGATGAGGACCACTACTATCGAAATTTATTCGCGACGATAAACGATAACCGCACGACCTTCATAAAGACGCTGCAGGTAGACCTCGACATTAACCAAGGCCTTAGGCTGGATATATTGCCGCTCGATGGCTATCCTAACTCGAAATTTGCCCGCACTTGTCAAGTCTTTTGGGCGCTCGTTTATTCAATCTTTTGTGCGCAGATACCTCCGACGAACCACGGAAAAGTTGTCAATATTTTGGGCAAGATTCTACTTAGTTGCGTGCCGAGTAAAAAAATGCGCTATAAAATTTGGCACTTCGCCGAGAAAAAAATGTCCAAGCACAAAATTTGTGACTGTGACAACATTACAGAGCTTTGCTCGGGGCCATACTATATGCGCAAAAAATATCCGAAGGCGGCTTTCGAGGAGGCGCTTGAGGTGGTGTTCGAGGGCGAGTTGATGCCGATTCCAAAGGGCTACGATGACTATTTGCGGACGGCCTTCGGCGACTACATGCGGCTGCCGCCCGAGGAGAAGCGCGCGCCGCACCACGATGCGGTGTTTTGCGACTTGGAGAACGGCTACGAAAAATACAAAGGTGTATATTATTGCAGAGGTGAAAATAAATGATTTTTGGCGCAGTTTTGGCCGGCGGTATCGGCTCGAGAATGAACATGGCAGACATGCCGAAACAATTTCTAATGCTCGGCAGCAAGCCGATCGTTATCCACTCGGTTGAGAAATTTTTGATGTGTTCGCGTTTCGACAAGATTTACATAGGCGTGCATCCGGATTGGGTTTTGCATATGCGCGACTTGCTCGAGAAGTACAACTTGGACACCGAGCGGCTCATTTGCGTGCCCGGCGGTACCGACAGAAACAGCACGCTTTTTAACATTATTAACCATATTAAGGAAACCTACGGCGACGACGATGATAACATTATTGTGACGCACGACTCGGTGCGGCCGTTTGTGACGAGCAAAATCATCGAGGAAAACATCGACGCGGCTCTGAACTTTGGTGCGTGCGATACCGTGGTCGGTGCAACGGACACCATCGTGATGTCGGAAAACGGCCGCGTGATTTCTAGCGTGCCGAACCGGAAGTTCATGTATCAAGGGCAGACGCCGCAGAGCTTTAAGGTCAACTTGCTGAGCGACTTGTATAACGACCTGAGCGACGAGGAAAAGGCCACATTGACCGACGCGTGCACGATTTGCGTTGTGCGGAATTATCCGGTGCATTTGGTCGAGGGTTCCGTTTCAAACTTCAAAATAACGACCGTATCGGACTACAAAATCGCGCAGGCGATGGTTGGAGGGCTGCACGTTGATTAGCTGCACATATCAGCTGGTGCACCCGCGCGCGTTCTCCGTGCAGTTCTCCGACATCGCCCTCGACGCTGGAGTCATCGTCAAGCCGCGTTATATGGCCCTTTGTCACGCTGATCAGCGCTATTACCTTGGCCAACGTGACGCGTCTATCTTGCGACAAAAACTTCCCATGGCGCTCATCCACGAGTGTTGCGGCGAGGTCGTCTACGATAAGTCTGGCACCTTTAAGGTCGGCCAAAATGTCGTTATGATTCCCAATGTGCCGGGCGTTGTTCGCGATGGCGAGTACGAAAATTACTCGAGGGGTGCGAGGTTCTTGTCCAGCGGTTACGACGGCTTTATGCAAGAATTTATCGCGATGCCGAGTGATCGCCTTGTGCCCTTTGAGGATGTTCCTTTGCAAGTGGCGGCCATTTGCGAGTTCGTGAGTGTCGGCATGCACGCGGCTAGCCGCTTCGCCCGGTGCGCGCATCAGTATCGCGACACCCTCGCGGTGTGGGGCGACGGCAGCCTGGCCTACGTGGTGGCGTGCATCTTGAAGAATGCGCACAAAAATGCGAAAATTGTTGTTGTTGGCAAGAATCGCGCGAAATTATCCTATTTTTCCTTCGCGGACGATACTTACTTGATCGACGAGCTGCCCGAAACTTTGCGCATAGACCATGCCTTTGAGTGCGTGGGCTCGCAGGGCAGCTTCTACGCAATAAACGACATCATTCGGCACATCAATCCGCAAGGGACGGTTGTGCTGCTGGGCGTGAGCGAGGATAAGGTCGCGATCAATACGCGCGATATTCTCGAGAAGGGTTTGACGATGCTCGGCTGCAGCCGCTCGGGACGGGCTGATTTCGAGAAGGCTGTTGAGTTCTTGCGAAATAAAGATTTTCAGCACAGATTGTCGGCCATCGTGCACGAGGCGGCAGCGGTCGGGAGCATCGACGACATACATCGGGTGTTCGCCGAGGATGCCGGCACGATGTTCAAGACGGTTTTTGAGTGGAAATTATAGGTGGCAAAAATGGCAAAAGTTAGTGTAATTGTGCCGGTCTACAAGGTCGAGAAATATCTCGAGACCTGCGTGAAGTCCTTGTTGGGACAAACTTTGACCGACATAGAGATAATTTTAGTGGACGATGGTTCGCCGGATGCGTGCGGTCAGATGTGCGATGACTTTGCAGAGAGCGACCCTCGAGTGAAGGTAATTCATAAGGAAAACGGCGGCCTCAGCGACGCCAGAAATGCTGGCATAACCGCGGCGACAAGCCAATATATTGGTTTTGTGGACAGCGATGACTACGTCGCGCCCGACATGTATGCGACCCTCTACGGCGACATCTCGCGGCACGGCGCCGACGTGGCTATTTGCGGCCTTTATGACTGCTATAAGACCAAGAAAATTCCGCAATTTGCTGGCAATGAGCGTTTAATCCTCGACAACGAAGAGGCCTTGGGGTTGGCACTGGAGGGCATTAAATTTTCGGTCAATGCGGTGAACAAGCTTTACAAGAAATCTCTCTTCGACGAGATAAAATTTCCACAAGGCAAGCTTTCGGAGGATGCCTTCACGATTCCGCAAATACTAGCGCGTGCGCGGACGGTGATCTTTGATTCGCGACCGAAATATTTCTACGTGCATAGGGGAGAGAGCATCACGACGTCGGCCTTCAAGGCGCAGGACTTCAACGTCGTCGAGGCGTACGAGCAGAACCTGCGGCTGGTCGAGGCGCGCTTCCCGGGGCTGCGGCGGCAGGCCGAGTTTCGGCTCTTGTGGGCGCACATGTACGTGTTCGACAAGATGCTCATGAGCGAGAATTTTACCGACGTTGAGAGCTACAAGCGAGTGTTGGCGCAACTGCGATGGCAAACATTTAAGGTTTTGACGAACCCGATTTTCTCGTTAAAAAGAAAGGCCGTAAGCCTAATTTTGCTGGCAAGTCCAGGCCTTTATGCACGGCTGTTGCGCCGCCAAAAGCAGAAAAATTTGGCGTTGCATGAGTGACTATTTTTACAAGAAGGATTGTTTTTTACGTGAGTTTGAAAAGATTTTTATTGAGAGAAGGAACGTACGAATCCCTGCGCAAAGCCTATATCACGGCCTTCATTGCGGCGGTTCTCACGCGAGTTTTGCTGCCGTTTGCCCTCTGCGAGACGCAATTTGTGAATTCGCTGGTTTTTGCGATAGTGGCCATGTTTGGCGCGGCCGTTGTATGCCTGGATTTGTTCACGAGGCGCGTTTTTCTTACGGCGAAAAATGTAGTCTGGTTGGCCTTGTTTTTAGCGATATGCACACTTTCGAGCGTGGTGAACGCCAAGTACGGCGTCATCGGGAATGTTCGAAACTTGGTTTGGTTGGCGATATCGTTTTTTCTTTTGTATCCAATTGACTCGACGAGAACGCTCGACAGCGTGAAAAAGGAGATTAAATACGTCGGCAACATCTTGATTACGGTGTGGTTTTTGGCTTGCGGCGCGTCGCTGGCGATGTTTGCACTGCAGATGGGCTATTACGTGGATGTCTATCCGGATTCATTCGCGCGCATGGGATTCATCGAGGGACGACTTTTCGGCGTGTTTGAGGATCCAAACTATGCGGCAGTCGTTGCGATGATTGCGATTACTTACTCGATTTTCAACTTCAAAAATGCAGAGAAAAAGTGGCTAAAGGCGTTTTACGTTTGCGGCATTTGCGTAGATTTTTGTTACATAGTTTTGTCGGGCTCGCGCACAACAGAGGTTGCGGCGATTATTGTGGTATTTTTAGCCGCGTACTTTTTGCTATTAAAGAAATATAACAAAGTGAAAGCGAATGTGTTTATTAAGCAAGTTGCACTGATTTTGTCGGCAATCTTGTGCAGCGCGGCGCTGATTTTTAGCTTTATATTTGCAAGGAAGGCGCTGTCGTATTTGCCAGGGGTGGTTTGCGCGCCATTCAAGTCGGTGAGCGTGGCGGAGCAAAAGCCTCGAAGGCACATCGACATCACGCGGGATGACGTGAGCAACACCGCAGACATATCAAATTGCAGGTTCAAAATTTGGCTGAGTGCGCTAGAAGTGTTTAAAAGCAAGCCCTTTTTAGGTACTTCCCCACGAAACCTGAGGGCATACGCGAAAGCGGCCTTCCCCAACGGCTTCATTGCTCAACGATCTTACGCGGTCCACAATGCGTACCTTGATGTGCTGACTTCGACGGGGTTTTTTGGTGCCGTGGTAATGTTCATATTTTTAGTGAAATATTTGATAAGTGTATTTCAATTCCTCTTCGTCAAATTGAATAACAAAAATTATGATTTAGTTTTATTCAGCTTTATAAACGTAGCAACGGTGGCGATGTCGGCGTTTTTCTTGTCGGAGATATTTTTTGTTAACACAATTGGCGTTTTGACGTTTTGGCTAAATTTAGGATGCTCACATTATTTTATTAAAGATAGTACAAACTCACAAAAGGCCAGTGATAGCCTATGAAAATGAAAGTTAGCGTGATTGTGCCGATTCATAACGCCGAGAAAACTTTGAGCCGCTGTGTGGAGAGCATTCTAGCTCAGAGTTATAAAAATTTAGAAATTATCTTAGTAAACGACGGATCGACAGATAGATCTTTGGATATTTGTCAAAGTTTCGTGAATATAGACAATCGAGTCGTTGTATTTGACAAAAACAGGGATGGCGTGTCTTCGGCGAGAAATAGTGGGTTAAAGGCTACAACTGGAGATTTTATTCAATTTGTGGATGCTGATGATACCCTCAAGCCAAACATGACGGAAAAGCTAGTCGAGGCCATGTTGGAAACAAATGCGGACGTTGTGATATGTGGATACGATAGGGTTAGCAGCAAAAGTGTCAACGCTAAGCGACCTAAAAGCGCTATTTACAGCGAGACATCGGTTTTTAAAGATAATTTTGTTGAGCTCTATAAAGGTGCCTTTTTTAACGCTCCTTGGAATAAATTGTACCGTAGAGATAAGATAAAAGATCTATTTGACGAAAATATCTCGATGGGGGAGGATTTGCTTTTTAGTTTGTCATATTTCTCAAATTGCAATAAAATCTCTGTTATAAGCGACAATCTTTACAACTACAACGTAACGGCCCAGGAGAGCTTAGCGGGAAAATATGATGATAGCCTTTTGTTAACTCAGATTATGTTGAACAAAAAAGTGCAAGAATTTTTTGAAAATAAATTTGGCAGTAGAGATTTTCGCGATATAAATGAAGTTTTTGCTAAAGAAATTTATTATTACCTAAAAAAACTCGTAATTTTATCTGGTTATGACCGGCGAGTTGCTCTAGAAAAAATAAATGTTTGCTTAAATAATGAAGACGTCAAAAAAATGCTTAGCAATGTAACTTTAACTGACGCTCAGGTGGCCATTGTTTGCGAGCTGATGCGCTTAAAATGGAGCTATGCAATATATTTGTTTTTTAAATTGAAAAGCTTTATAAATAAAAATGGTCTGAGATAGAAAATTTTTGTAAAGTAAAGGAACTTTCTAAATGAGAACAAAAAATTCGATTATTAACACGCTGGTGGGACTGGGCTCGTATTCGATTTTGCTGTTGGGACCGGTAGTTCTAAGCCCAATTGTTGCGAGCCTAGGAAGCGAAATTCTTGGTATACAAAAGACCTTCATGGATACGGTCGCTCTTTTGAATATAATCGAGCTGGGAATTAGCTTTGGCGTAATATACAAGCTGTACAAGCCGCTTGCTGAGAATGACACCGAAAAAATTGCTATTCTGCTGAATTTTTACAAGAATACATTCAAAGTAATCGCTTCGATTTTATTGGCATTGGGCTTATTGACGGCGATAATTATCCCGAAACTTGCACCTGCACACGATGCGAACAAATTTACTGATAGATGGCTCAGCGCGATGTTTTTGCTGTATTTGGCCGATACTTTGGCGACGTACCTGTTTGGCCACAAGCGCGCGATGCTGATTGCGGACCAGCGCAATTACCTGGTGAGCATTAGCAAAACCGGCTGCCAGCTGCTGATGTTCATCTTGCAATTCGTCGCGGTGATGCACTTTCGGTCGTTCGAGTTGTATGTAATTGCGCGCTTGAGTTGCACCTTGCTCGACAGCATTTTGGTGCACACAATGTACAAAATTAGATATAAAAATATAGACCTACAGACGAAAAAAAAGCTTGAGAAAGGCGAGCGCGACGATTTATTTAGGAATTTGGGCGCGCTTTTCTACCACAAGATCGGTTATCAGAGCCTGGCCTCTGGCTCGACGCTGATCATCACCAGCAACCTCGGCGAGGCGGTCACCGGTATGTACTACCCGTACACGCTGATTACGAACGGCCTGATGAGCATCACCGACCAGGTTTTTAACGCGATTTTGACAAGTTTTGGAAACCTCCTCGTGAAGGCGATGCAAGGCCAAGTACATAACATTTACAAGAAAATTTTCTTTCTCAACCACATAATTTACTCGTTTTTCTCGGTGTCGCTGTTTTGCCTCGTTGGGCCGTTCATCCGCCGGTGGATGGGCGACGCGTTCCTATTCCCGACGTCGACTCTGATTTTAATCACGGTAAATTTCTACACTTTCGGCATGAGAAAATCGATAACGATGGTGAAAAATAGCGCCGGACTTTATCGCCCAGACAGACATTTCGCGCTCATTGAGGCTGCCCTTAACATAGGCTTGGCGATGATTTTAGTCGGGGACTTTGGCCTCAACGGCGTGCTTATCGCGAACATTATTAGCTCGCTGTGCATCCCATTTTGGACGCAGCCCTACGTCGTTTACAAGAACATTTTCAACCGCTCCGTTGTTGACTATTACAAAAAGCACGCGATTTACGCCGCCATTACGCTGCTATCGACCGTTTTGACCTATTTTTTGTGCTCACTCTCGAGTGCAAATGGATTTATGCGTCTTGTTTCAAACGGCCTGATTTGCCTTGTTGTCCCGAATGCAATTAATGCGCTCATCTTCCGCAAGACCGACGAGTATCAGTACTTGCGCGGCATCGCGAGGAATATCTTTAAGCAGTTTAGGATGAGAAATAGTTAAAGATCAAGCCTTCTGCCCGGGGCGTTGACCAAATAACTATATGGATATATCTATTGACATGAAAGGCCGCGTAAAGGAATCTCGTTAAATCAATCCATTGTAGGAACAATTTGGCAACCCCATTTTTTACATTTGTAGCGCTGTTCGTCCTTTACAAAGTTTGCTTTTACATATTCGTTTGACTCGCACTTTTTGCACTTGTACATAGCTATACCGCTTTTTTCTGCCTATTATATCGCGCTTGATTATTTGAACAACACCTACTTTTATCGAATATATGAAAACTTAGTGCTGCCAATGCCTCGCGGCCCGCGCATAACTACCATACAAAAGCAAAAACAATAGGCCGGGATTATTCCGGCTTTTTTTAATTCATATAATCAATTCGCCTTGGCATTCCTCGCGCACAACGGCCGTAAGCTTTGTTGAAACTATTTGTGATTGAAGATCCTCCTCAAACTTTACTTTAACAGGCGTGTAATTTCTTGTATGTCCGAGCCAGAAGCCATCTGAATCCTGCTGCTCGAACAAGACTGGCTCGACTCGTCCGACCTGAGTGTTTAGGAAATATCGCCTACTTTCTTCTACGGCGGCTAGCATCACTTGACTTCGTTGTTTTTTCGCATCTGGATGCACTTGATTCTCGAAAGTAGCTGCCCTGGTGCCGCTTCTGATTGAGTAGGCAAACACATGAACCTTTGCGAATCCGACTTTTTTCACAAAGTTTAAGGACTGGTCGAAATCCTCATCGGTCTCTCCGGCAAAGCCAACCATCACATCCGTCGTGAGGGCCACATTTTCGAAGTTTTCCCGGAGATTTTGCGCGATTTCATAGTACTCCGCAGATGTGTAGTGGCGGTTCATCCGCCGCAAGGTCGCATCGCAGCCGCTTTGCAACGACAGGTGAAAATGCGGACATAACTTTTCTTGCCTTGCGAGCCGTTTAATCGTGTTTTCGTCTAAATATTCCGGCTCGAGGGAACCCAGTCGCACACGTTTAATGCCATCGATAGCGCAAACCTTCTCAATGGCATCACAAAGGGTAAGCCCCAGGTCAGTGCCGTAGGCAGAGAGATTTATGCCGACGAGTACGACCTCCTTGTAGCCCTTCCTTGCGAGAGCTTGAACCTCGGCGGCAATGTCCTCGAGTGGCCGAGAGCGCACACGACCGCGAGCGTACGGAATGATGCAGTACGAGCAAAATCGATTGCAACCGTCCTCGATTTTCACAAAGGCTCTCGTGCGCTCCTCGAAGGTGCTGATCGAGGTTTGAGCAAATCTTTCATTGCTCTTAAATGGTCTAATATCAGTGATTTTCTGGCGTGTAGGGTCAAGATTCGTGATTTTCTCGAGGGCTTGTGTTTTATTTGCATTAGCGAGAATAATGTCAGCGTCAGACAATTGAGACATTTTATCAGGGAAGGCCTGCGACAAATGTTCAATTGTGTATTGAGCGAACTTTTCATCACTTTCAAATGGACTAACATCTGTGAGTTTCTGGCGTGTAGAGTTAAGCTTCGAGATGTTCTCGAGAACATGAGTTTTATTTGCGTTGCCGAGGATAATGTCAGCTTCAGTCAGTTGAGACATTTTATCTGGGAGGGTTTGCGACGGACATTCAATCGCGGATTTAGCAAACTCTTCATCACTTTCAAAAGGCCTAATATCTGTGCTTTTCTGGCGAGAAGAGGCTAGATCTGTGACTTTCTCAAGGACTTGAGTTTTATTTGCGTTACCGAGAATAATGTCAGCTTCAGCCAATTGAGACATTTTCTCAGGAAAGGCTTGCGGTAGACAGCCAACAAGGGCAATTATCGCAGATGGATTTTCTTTTCGCAGCTTATGTAAGGTTTTGCGCACTTTTTTATCGCTTTCTGCTGTGACAGTGCACGAGTTGATTATTATAACGTCAGCTGTTTTTGAAGAGTTCGTTTTTTCGTATCCAGGCCTACAAAAGGCTTCCAGAATCGCCTGCGACTCATATTGATTAACCTTGCAGCCCAAAGTTGATATAAAAATTTTCACGAATTTCATCCTTTTTTAAGTGCTTTAAGAGAATTTGCCCGTTTTGAGACTAAAATCGTCGGTTTGCCTTGACCCCAAAAAGGCATCCTGGTACCATATGAGTATAGCACTTTTGTTTGACTTTGGGAGGTTCAAAATGTATAAAGAGGACATTTTATTGTCTGACATCGAGACGGTCAAGAAATTCGTGGCGTTCGCAAATCAGTATGAGTTCCCGGTAACGCTCTTCTCCGAGAAGTACATAGTTAACGGAAAATCAATTATGGGAATTTTCGGCCTAGATTTGTCCAAGCCCTTGCAGATCGAGATCTCAGAGGATTGTCCAACCGACTTCAAGGAGAAATTAAAAGAATTCCAAGTAACAGCAAAAGCAGTTTGATTAAAAATTTTACATAAAAATTAAGGTCCTTGCAGAAGTGTCTGCGGGGGCTTTTTTGCTTGGGCGAACATCGGTCACGAAACCAAAGAAAATAATGGTTAAAACCCAACATTTTCGCAAGCATCTGCCTTAGCAAACTTATCGCTTAATTTTATGGATTTGATAATTCCGGTCCAAGCCTCGATATTGCCCTTCCAGCTATCAGGGCCACTAGACTTATCATTGAAAGTATATTGAATGATTTTCAAGTTGTCTGTTTCAAGCAAAATATCCTTTTTGATGCCTCTGACGTTTTCATCATTAATGTTGATTAAGGTGATTTTCTTGCCAGGATATACGGTGGAAAATCTGTTTAGAAATTCTATTAACTCTTCTGCGGAGCTCTTGTTTCGGTTGCAAAGGAGCGCGATTGAGCTGGAATCTTTTAGAATTTTGTCGACTTTATTTGCACGATTTAACATGGTCTCTCGAAACTGTTTTTGCGCAACATCTAACGGAATACCTTTTTCAAAGTGATGCATCGAAATTATGTCATTTTTCGTATCTCTGACATAGCGATGGCCGGAAGCCGATGTGTTAGGAACCTCTGTTATCTCCCCAAAAAAGTCTTCGAAGTTAGTCTCGAACAAGTGTGCAACCGCGCTAAGTGAATGCGACGTCATCCAGTCAAGTGGCGCCGCTTGGAACCTCAAATTTAAGTCTCTTAAATGGCCGCTCGGTCGACATGCTATGCCGATTGAGAATATGCAGTCAGCGCTAACTTCTTCGAGATTTTCCGAGTTTATATTGACCGAGGTCTGTGCTGTCTGTGCTGGCGTTGAGGCATTGCTATTGTTTGATGTTGCCTCTTCGTTGGATGACTCAGCTAAAATTTCGTCAGTTTTTTCATCCACTTCGTTTTGTTCTGCCTCTGTAGCGGTTTGCTCGAGTGTTGTTTGGCTGTTGTCCATATGAGAGCAACCAGCCACCATAAAAAGACAACCCGCTAGCAATACGCAAAGGATGTTTTTGTGAATATACGCCACACAAATCGCTCCCGTTCAAAAACAAATAGACATATTTATTGTACCATGAAAATTATGTTGAATAAAGAGGCGATTTCTTGAATTTGCTCCAAATTAAATCTTGAAAGTTTGTGTAAAATGCATAGTGCGAGTTCTTTGTTTATATCTGCCACTGGCGTTCTTCATAAATAAGAAGTTGTTCAACACCCCATATTCTATAAGAATAACATCTACATTTTCAGGGGATAGAGGAATCAGCGGGCGTGCTCTAGTGAGAGCTTTCTCTTGGGTTAGCTGCTTCGGCGCCACAGTGCTTAATTAGGGCGAACTCTAAATTCCAATAAATTTCACCTCCAGGCTAACTACTAAGATGAAAAAAATCGGGCACGCTATGAGTAATGATATTAACTTTTGGAGGTATATGACGTGAATGAATACAAAAAAGCCTGTCCGATTAGAAACTTTTTTTGCGGGCTTCTCCTCGGCATGACGGCCGGTTGGCTTCTATATTGCTGTATGCAAAACCCGAAAAAGATGAAACGCAAGGCCCTCAAATGCACGAACGCCATGGAGGATCTGCTGGACAACGTCCATTACATGTTTAAGTAACAAGAACCGTTAGAATACCGCATAAAACAAAAGAATAATAGCTCACTGATTTAATTTCAGTGAGCTTTTTTGTTAGCTGGAAGCTAATTTTTTACTTTTTCGGCTTTAATACATCCACGTAAATGTCAGGCGAGAGAGTACACAAAAGCCGGTTTTGTAAAGGACGAACAGCGCTGCAAATATAAGAAATGCCGTTGCCAATGAGCCTTAAAGGAAAACGCAAGCAAAAAAACTCATGGCAGTGTTGACGTACGCGCACGGTTATTCGTTTAGAACCATTGCAAAGTTTTTTAAAGTCAACGTTCATTCGGCGTTCGTTTGGGTGAAAACGTTCGCAAAAAATAACTATTCTAAGCCGGCGCCAATTGACGATAGCGTCATCATTGAACTCGATGAAAGGTGGCCTTTGTATGCTCAAAAAAAGACAAGTTTGGATCTGGAAGGCTTATTGCCAAACAACAAAACAGCTCATCGATTGGATGTGCGGCGCACGAGATGCTGAAATATTTAGAAAAATATATGAGCGATTGAAAAAATGGAAAGTCAAGAT
>JAZQJR010000156.1:0-8585 GCA_045541715.1 Acutalibacteraceae bacterium | reverse complement strand
TGCATCATCATTTGCTGTTCAGGATTAAACTGACTCATGCCTTGCAGACCAATCTGGGGCGCGGTACCCCAAGGGAAATTTGTTTCATATGTAGGACCTTCTCCTTGGTTCATCTGCATCGGTTGGATTTCAAACTGCATTTGCTGCTCATCTTGCTCAGCATCTGCCATTTCCATAGGCGCATTTTCTGGTGTAGCCTCTTGCAGCATAGCGAGTAGGTCGGCAGGCTTATTCGAAATTTTGGCTTTACAGCTTTTGCAATAAAAGTAAATACGGCCGTTGCTATTCTGAACTTTGGCTCCAGTGTTTCCACAGTTGCCACACGTTAGCAGAGGTGCAATCGCTCGCGCTTGTTCGATAGACAACGTCTCCCCACGCTGCAGCTTTTCTATAGCTTGCCGCCTTGCTCCTTCTTGCAGCCTTGCTTTTTCTTGCAGCCTTGTTATTTCTGCTTGCCACCTTGTTTCTTCTTCTTGCCGTCTTGCTTCTGCTTGCCGTCTTGCTTCTGCTTGCCGCCTTGCTTCTGCTTGCCGCCTTGCTTCTTCAAACCGCTGGTGAGCGGCCTTGATTTCAGCAAGCGCATCCTCCGGATTACGGGGTATTTGCGTTGGATTGTAGCCGGCCCGTTGAAGTTGTTCATCCGTGAGCATGTTATATGCATGTTCCATTAATTCAACAGCGATATCAATCGATTTTTTAGCTTTGGCAAGCTCTTCGCCTGTCTTACCTTTCAGGAAACGATTTTCCATTGTAGCCCTAAGTTTTTCCTGTTCGCCCTCAACTAATTGTTGCACCTCACTACCTAAGTCTATTAAAGATTCGTTTCCTTGAACAAGATTGTCATAAGACTCCTCAAGCAGCTTCTTAACACGGTCAATTGTTGTAGCATCGGCACTATGCGTTTGCATCATTATATCAACGTCAGCCCAGCCATTGTTGTGCCCGACAATTAATTGCCACACCGCCCAGGCTTCCGCAGGCGTCATTATGGCCGCAGGCCGAGGTCGCTGGTAGTTGCCGCAGCCAATAGTAGGCAATCGAGAATCCAAAATCAGGGCCGGCAGCAAGGCCCAACGAACGTAGTAGCCCTTGTCATATCGTCCACGCTGGTTGCCGTTAAGGTCTTTGTTGCCAGCAGGAGGGAACACCCAGTTATAAATACACCCAGCATTGGCACATTTAACGTCCAGCGCTTTTTTTCCCCTGGCGCTTAACGTACCGCCACAAAAACGACAAACTCCATTTTCAGTATTACGGTAAGCAGTGAAAGTAGTAGGCCAACTCTTATCCGGAAGAGCACCCGAAGCTGACACGCGACGGGCCCATGCAACCTGATTATAACCACAAAGAGTAACACCATCAAAAGCAGCACCACCAAAACGTTCCGCAGCCTTCTCAGTGTGTGCTTTAGAATCTTGCATTTTTTTCTCCTCCCGCGGGGGCCTGGGGGCGTGCCGCTCCCTGTCTGAGGTGGTCCTTGGTCTTGAAAGTGTAGTCCTTATCGTGGTCTGTTGTGAATCGCTTTGCGCTAATCCTTGATCGTTGCTAGGCGGGGTTTCATTTTGCCTTGAGTTGGCTGTTCCGGTAGTAGTGGGTTGCGGTTGCGGCGTTGTTTGCTGCTGTCCACCAACCGGTTGAGGCGTTCTTTGCGTGTACCCCGTGAGATCATTTATCCCTCGTTTGCCACTAAAGGGTCTCTTCATCGCGCTGGCTTCCATGTTGGACATAGTTGCCCCACCGGCCCCCAGGCCAAACAGCAATGCTGCAGCCATAACGCTAGATTTTAGGTTGAGTTTTCCGCCGCTCACCTCGAGCATTTCTTCGGACGAAAGCGGCTTTTTGAGTGCTTCTTGAGCATTCTGGGCATCTTCCTGCGTAAAGATAAAATTGTTCTTCTTCGCCAAGGAAATTAATGCCTTAGCTTTTGCCTCATCGGAGTTTTTCCCTTTGACTACTTTCTCGACCTTTTGGGCCAGTTGTTGATTTTTCGAGATTTCCTCGAAAAACGCGATTGCTTGCTTTTTCGACATAATATCCATCCTTTCAAATTAAGCCATGTTTTATATAATAGCACAATCGACAAAAAAGCGCAATAGATCGCCTGGTTTTTATCGAACAATAAAAACCATCCACGCAGGTAACGTCACACTAAAGTTCCTTTCAAATCAAAGGCATCACCCTCACAGAACAAAGCCAACATAAAAAAGCCCCTCGACGGGGGCTTTAGTTTTATTTCTCAAATTTCCTCTTGTTTGTAATCAGCCGCAACGTTATGCCGAGGGCGAGAACCAGGGTCATGCCTAGGCCGGCCACCGTTATTTGAGCTGCAAGATTGCCTATCGTAATGTTATTTTTGGTAGTGCCTAAAAAAGAGGCAATATGACATAATGATGCTATGGAAAATAAAATTAAATGCCCCAAATGTGGGAACGACGAAGTTTGGAAGGTTGTCAAGCCTCGCGGGAAACAGCAATATAAATGTAAGGCATGCAAAAGGAAGTTCACAACGGAGCTAAATTACAGCAATGAGTTTAACGCAAAAGCCATCGCAATATTTTTTGAGGGGAATGGCGGCCGAACGGTTGGTCGGATAATGCGAACAAATAAGCCCACAGTTTACAGCTGGAATAAAAAAACTATAGCTTGTTCACATAAAGGCGTGACAAGATACAGAGGAATGATTTTATAAAAATATGGGTCTCGCTAAATTTTTAAGAGTGTTGCTTAAACATTTGAATGTGATTTAATAGAAAGAAAAGGACGGTAATAGCTATGTACAAGTGTCAAAGGTGTGAATCAAAAGAATACGTAAAAGCTGGCTTTGTAAAGGGTGAGCAGCGTTACAAATGTAAAAAATACGGTTGCTAATTTGTTTTTACAAGGCATAAAGGAAGGAGCAAGTAAGAAAAAATCCTGGTGGTCTGGATGTGCGCGCACGGATATTCGTTCAGAACCATCGCAAAGTTTTTTTACTCAACGTTCATTCGGAGTTCGTTTGGGCGAAAATGTTCGCAAAAAATAACTATTCCAAACCGGCTCTAATTGACGATAACGTCATAATTGAACTCGATGAAATGTGGTATTTTTTACGCTCAAAAAAGACGAGTTTGGATCTGGAAGGCCTACCGCAGAACCACAAAACAGCTCATCGATTGGAAGTGCGGAGCCCGAGATTCTGAAACATTTAGAAAAATGTACGAGCGATAAAAAGCGGAACGTAAAGGTATTCTTTAGCGATCGTTACCGTGTTTATTGTGATTTTACACCACACGAATGTCTAATTCAAACAAAAGCAGAAACGCAGTTGATGGAAAATAACATCTTCCCACAACGCCACTGGTTTGCGAGATTTAGACGAAAAACATGCGCTGTTCCCCAATAAATCGAAATGATTGATTTAACGATGTTCCTTTACGCGGCCTTTCGTGTCAATAAATCTATTGATACGATTATTTGATCAACACTTCCGGTTTTTTATAACGAGCAATCGCTTTAGAAAACTACGAATCCATAAAATATCTTGATTTTATTGTTGATTTGCGATATACTGTTTGAGCAATATTGCAAATTTAAAACACAAAAATAAAGGAGAATGTTTAATGACAAGTAAAACGAAAAAGATTTTAGCCTTAGGTTTATCCTTATCCTTATCCTTAATGATGCCTGCTAGTTTAAGCCGCAGAGCGTGTGCAGAACAAGGAAGTGAGGCTGATACAGGTTGCAGCAGAGCGCTGGTGGACAACGACCCGTGCGAGAGAGCAAATACAAAGTGTGCGCGGGCTTGCTACGATGCACTTAACGGTAAAGTAGACACGACGCCCGCTTTCTGTGGCGAAAATAAGGTTGGCGAGGAGCCTTCTTATTTCCTTGGATGCAATGAAAAATTCCAGAAATGCATGGATAAGGACTGCAAATTTTCTTACATAAAGAGAACGACTCCGCCAAGCCAGATTAAACCTAATGACGTAGAAGATGATGCTTCGCTTGATACAGGTTGCAGCCGTCCGCTGGTGGACGAAGACCCGTGTGAGAGAGCAGAAATAGAGTGTTCGCTGGCTTGCTACGATGCACTTGAGGGTAAAGTAGATACGACGCCCGCCTTCTGTGGCGAACATAAGATTGGCGAGGAGCCTTCTTATTTCCTTGGATGCAATGAAGAATTCCAGAAATGCATGGATAAGGACTGCCGTTTTTTAAATGATGCTGTAAATCTTAAAGCGGAAGATATCATGAATAAGCCGCTATCTTTTTGGGAAAGGTGGAGAACGAGCGGTAGGTTTTTGGATGAAAAATACAAGGTGTCTTACTTCGGGGCGGTTGTTGTTGGTGCTTGTGTTGTCAATCTGCTGGGAGGAATGCTTGCCGGGATACCAGGAATTATATTAGCCACTCCGTTGGCTATCGCTTATGGATTACTCCTTGTTGTTTTTTAAGGCTTTATTATTTTGCAACCACTTTCGAGAAAAGTTAAAATGGATGTATAAATTGAAAAAATATGGAAACAAATTTAATTCGCAGCCCAGCTAAATGCGATTGCTTCGCGCTTCATTGTGGAAAAATCGGTGGAAAAAGTGGAAAATAGACCGGTTTTCCACAGCTAAACCTCAAATAAAGGCGCTCTACGCCTGATTTTTACCGCGAAATTGTGGATTAAACGGTTGAATTTGTGAATTCTTGTTGAGATGTGTTGGGTGGTTTATCGACGTGAATAATAGTGTGAAATTTGTGCGAAAAAGAGAGAATGCTGTGGTTCCGGTGCGTGCAACGAGTGGCTCGGCGGCGGTGGATTTGTGCGCGTGTGTCGAGGATGAGATTGTCTTGAGCGCGGGCGAGTCGTTGTTGGTGCCAACGGGTATAGCCATTGAACTTCCGAGCAGCGATATGGCCGCGTTCATCTTCGCGCGGAGCGGTCTTTCTACTAAGTTCGGGATAGCCTTGGCAAATGGCGTGGGTGTTGTGGACAGCGATTATCGTGGCGAAATTTGCGTTGCGTTGAGGAACTTTAGCAGCGAGGACTACATTGTCAAGAAGAACGAGCGCATTGCCCAAATGGTGATTATGCCAGTACTTGCGCTACCTTTCATGGAGGTTTCGTCTCTTTCGGATACGGCTCGTGGTGAGGGTGGTTTCGGCTCGACCGGGAGGTAGAAAGGCGGCGGGGGCAGCCCTTGCGGTTTAGGAGGGGTGCGCCGCCGCTCCGGTACGATGCGACCTGCGCCGGCGGCGCTTTTATTATTTAGGAGTGCCTTAAGCAAGCATTTTACTGCGGGTTAGCTGCCACAGCCAGGCCGCGAGGCCAAAGAAAACATTATTTTCTTTGTGGCCCAGAGCTCAACTTCGTTGAGCTCTGGGCTGGCCGAAGGCCAGTAGGGCCTGCGGCGCCTCGCGGCGGCCAGATGTTAGCTCGGGGCACGTTTGAATATAACTCAAAGCACATAAAATGGAGAATAGTTTTTATAAAATTCGCAGATAATTTCTAGGCGGATATTTTCTTATTGAGAAAAATAAAGTGACTGTAGTATAATAATGGAAAAATGAACTTTTTATATCAAAAATAGTGGTGTATTGCGCTTGAAAGGGGCCAACTGGCAGGATGTTTTCACGAGACATAGGAATCGACTTAGGAACCGCTAACACGTTAGTTTTCATGAAGGGCAAGGGAATCATTCTGCGCGAGCCGTCGGTTGTCGCGGTGGACGTGAATACCGATACAGTTTTGGCGGTGGGCTTGCAGGCCAAGGATATGATTGGTAGGACGCCTGGCTCTATCGTGGCGGTCAGCCCGCTCAAGGACGGCGTGATCGCGAACTTTGACATTACCGCGACGATGTTGAAGCATTTCATCCGCAAGACCGTTAAGACGAATATCTTTAGCAAGCGACCAAAAGTTGTTGTTTGCATACCGGCTGGCGTCACAGAGGTTGAGAAGCGTGCCGTTGAGGATGCAACGCGTCAGGCTGGCGCAAGGGATGTAGAACTCATCGAGGAACCAATGGCAGCCGCGATAGGTGCGGGTTTGCCGGTGGCTGAGCCGACCGGAAGCATGGTTGTGGACATCGGTGGCGGCACCTCTGAGATTGCAGTCATCTCGCTGGGAGACATCGTGACTTCGCAATCGGTTCGCGTGGCGGGAAATAAGTTCGACGAGGCCATCGTTGCCTATATTAAGCGGAAGTACAATTTGCTCATCGGCGAGCGTACGGCTGAGAATATCAAGATTCAGATTGGTTCGGCGTTTGCCTACGACGGTGAGGGCTCGATGGAAATCAAGGGCCGAAACTTGGTGGACGGCCTTCCAAAACACATCGAGATTAACTCCGAGGAGGTCCGTGAGGCACTTTATGACTCGTTGTGCATCATTGTCGACGCGATTAAGAGCACTCTCGAGAAGACGCCTCCAGAGTTGGCCGCGGATATCATCGACCACGGCATCATGTTGACGGGCGGCGGCGCCTTGCTTAGAGGCCTTGATCAGCTCATCGCTCAGCAGACTCGAATCGTTGTGCATGTGGCGGACAATCCTCTTGACTGCGTTGCCGACGGTACCGGCCGGCGCTTGGATTTGGTTATGCCGAGGAGCTATTACAGACATAGAAGCTAGACGGCCGCGCGTGCGGGTTCTGGCGTGATTATCGGGGCGGGGACTGTCTTTTTATGTCTCCGCCTGTTGTTTAAAGTTTATGGGTTAGCGCTTAGCTTGTAGTTTAGATCTCAGCGCGGGCCGCGAGGCCAAAGAAAATAAATTTTTATTTTCTTTGTGGCCAAGAGCCCAACGAAGTTGCGCTCTTGGCTGGCCGAAGGCCCCGGAGGGGCCTTCGGGGCCTCGCGGCGCCCTAGGGTTTGGTCAAGACTTTCAGTTTTTGCTTTCATAAAAGGAGCGATGCATTTGAAAAAAATCCTTGATAGCAACGGCTTTAGACTGGCCATGGCGTGCACGCTCATCGTGGCGGGCGTGTCAATTTTGAGCTTTGTGCCGGGCGCCAATATTCTTCCGGCCGTGATTGATTTCATCGCGACTCCTATGCAAAAACTCTCGGGCGACTTGACGGATTCAGCTTTGTCAATTTTGCCAACGCAAGAAAAATCCTCGGACGAGTATGAGGCAGAAATCCAGAAACTTCAGGCTGAGCTCAAAAGGATGCGCACCATTTTAGTTGATTATTACGACGTTAAGCGCGAAAATGCCCAATACTTGAAGTTCTATAGCTTTAAGAAGCAGAATAAGTCTCTCGACTTCAAGATGGCGCAAGTCCTGGCGCGCGACCCGAATGACTTGTTCTACGGATTCACCCTCGACAAGGGCCGCAGCGACGGAATCTCGGTAAACGACCCGGTCATCACCGAGAATGGACTGATCGGTCGGGTGGCCTCTCTTAAGAACCATTCTTGTAAAGTTAAGACCGTTTTATCCCCTGAGTATAAAATCGGCGTCGCCGACAAGGTCACCGGCGATAGCGGCGTCATCACCGGCCGGAAGTCCTTGGCCGACAACAATCAGACCGCCATGATGTACGTTTCCTCGCAGAATAAGCTGCAGCCCGACGATATCGTGGTGACCACCGGCCTCGGCGGCATTTGCCCTAGAGATTTGCCCGTCGGCTTGGTGCGAGAAATTAAAAACGATGACTACGACTCCTCCTTCTTCGCCGTCATTGAGCCCTTCGACGACATCAAGAGCGTGACCGATGTTTTCGTCGTTACCGGCTTCCAGGGCAAGGGCGACATCTTGTCTGAGCTCGTCCCTCAGCGGAATAGCAAAGTCCCATCCTAGCCCGAGGCGGCCGCGTGCCCCCACTAAACCGCAGGGGGCACACTGGCCTTAATAAATCATTAAAGTCTAGCTTTGAACCCGAAGAAACTCGAAAGGAGCCTGCCATGGAGCGCCTCTATCGGTACATCCGTTTCCTCGCCTACGCCATCGAAATCTTGGCGTTCTATATCGTTGAGCAAATTCCAAACTTGATTCCTCACATAAATAACGTCCGGCCGATAATTTTGCTGCCGGTCGCCGCGATGATCTCTCTTTTCGAGGGCTCGGGCGTGGGGTTGTTGTTTGGCTTTATCATAGGTCTTTTCCTCGACTGCGGCGCCACAGGAAGCATCGGCTTTTACTCAGTTGCTGTGACGTGCCTGAGCTTTTTGGTCGGCATCGCTGCAGAAAGAATTATAAATTTCAATTTGCTCACTTCAGCGGCTATCGCTATCGCCTTTACATCGGCACTTTATCTGCTGCATTTCCTCGTCGAGTTCATTCTGCGCGGATATCCAGACACCCTCTACGCGCTCTTGAATCACTATTTGGTTGGACTATTGTACACCTCTCTGCTTGCGCCGTTTGTCTACTTCTTTAACAAGGCTTTCGCGATGCATATTCGTGAGCGAGAGTAGTTGGGGGTGAGATCTAACCGTAGGGGCGCCGCGAGGCGACGAAGGCCCAGGGCCTTCGGCCAGCCCAGAGCTCAACAAAGTTGAGCTCTGGGCCACAAAGAAAATAAATATTATTTTCTTTGGCCTCGCGGCCGGTGCGGCTAACCCACCGGTGCAGCTAACCCAAAATAAAGATCTAATTGGCACAATCCTAAAAA
>JAZQJR010000155.1:0-6819 GCA_045541715.1 Acutalibacteraceae bacterium | reverse complement strand
TATGCTCAAAAAAAGACAAGTTTGGATCTGGAAGGCTTATTGCCAAACAACAAAACAGCTCATCGATTGGATGTGCGGCGCACGAGATGCTGAAATATTTAGAAAAATATATGAGCGATTGAAAAAATGGAAAGTCAAGATCTTTTTTCAGCGATAGATACGGTGTTTATCGTGATTTTATACCACGCGAATGTCTGATTCAAACAAAATCGGGAGCGAATTTAATTTAAAGCAACAACTTTCCGCAACAACACTAGGATGAGAGATTTCGATGAAAAACAAGCTGTGTTTCCCATTCAATCGAAATGGTTGATTTAACGATGTTCCTTTACGCGGCCTTTCATGTCAATAAATCTATCGGTATAGTTATTTGACCAATACTCCCAAAATTTTCACGCTTGTTAGCGTAGAATGCTGTAAATCCAATCTCTTTTGCACATGCTGTGCGTCGTTACTTTGTACAAAGCCTCATTTGCTTTGTAAATGTTCTCGATGATATCAAGTGACAAATTTTGCAGCCGCGAGACCAACGTAAATCTAAAACTTTTTGGTGACTTGCTGGTTACCATCAGCACATAACTGCACAAATTTTTAGCTGCAGTGACTACGCGCAGCTCTGAGTTTGCATTAGGTGCCATAAAAATTCCCACCGCGTTTTTCAAATTTAACATATTATAGTATCAATACGCTTTATATAAGGTTGATTTCTGTGAAGTGAAAAACTTGGAGTGTCCTGATCGAGCATCTGGCGGCCTTCGGCTAGCCAATCACTCAATAACGTTAAGTAATTGGCCACAAAGAAAATAATATTTTCTTTGTGGACCGGCTGGGACAACTGATCTAATGAAAAAAGCTTACTTATGGCACGCCTAATATTTTCCGCATATTTTGCATTTGTACTTCTGGGTTCCCGCCTTTGTTTTTCCAGCTTTTATTTGATTTGTTTCATCATTACATGCTTTACATTTCATGGAAATAGTATATCATAAATGCTTCTATAGGGCGCTCCCCACTTTCATGAGGCGTTGACAGCTCTGTTAATTTCGCAAGAGGGCTAATAAAAGTAAAAAAACAAAGGTAATGAAAAAATGAGTTTAGAGCAACAAAGACACGACACAAGTGATGGACGATTGTGAAAAAATCAAACCGCACACAATTGGAGAAAAGGGCACGCGTGGAAGGAATGCTAAGGCTACTCGACATTCCATAAACAGCGTATTCTGGATTTTGCGCGCAGGAGCTCCATTGATAGACCTGCCTGCAGAATATGGGCATCGAAAAAATGTTCATTGACGATTTTGCCATTGGAGAGACAAAGTGGTTTGGGAAGATACCCCAGAATCACTGATAGATGGCGCAGATTTTGAGTGGCTGATGATTGATATCAGATGCCTTAAAGTGTGTCCCGATGAAAATGTGGCGTGATGCGGGAAATATCAAAGTTTTGCCAAAAGTTACCTCTAAATTCAACCACGAGAACCACATATTGGTGATAAAACAGCTGCATACGCGACTTGCGCGTCGAGTCTCTCGTACAAAAAGGGACTCAACACGAAGGGGAGTGACCTAAATGAAGATGATAAGTAAATAGACGCGCAACGGCTACAGCATTTAGTGCGTACAATTTAGAGAAAAAGCTCTGCAAATCAGCCAAACGATAGAAAGTATGCTTCTTGTTTATTCTCGAGGCAAAGCAATATTTTTAGCGCTATATCTTTTTAGGCCAATCCCGCACGAAGATACATATTGCCGTGGATTCTTACGGTATGCCGGTCAGGGAATTGTTCCGTCGGGTTCAAGCCGCAATTCTAAAGAGGCTTTTGCCTTGCTTGACGCTCTATCCGCAAAAAATCTTCTTGCGGATCGCGGATACAACAGCAATCACATTGTTGAATTTGCCGAAAATTTGGGCAAAGAATGTGTGATTCCACCAAGAAGATGTCATAAAACCCAAAGGTGCTATGATAAAAATTAGCATAAAAAAGAGATGTTTGTAGAGCCGCTTTTCTGCATCTTAAGCGTTAGCGCGGCATTGCAACCTGCTATGTTAAATGCACATCTTCATTCATTACGACTGTTCAAACTCGATGTATTTCTTTATGGCTAAATGCCTTGAACCGAACTATTGTCGACACTGTCTAACACTTCTTAAATTTTTCTGTTTCGTCTTATTTCTATGAGTTTTGCGGAGAGAACTACTATTTTTTACTGCCACTTTTTGCTACAATAAAGGCAGAGGTGATATCTTTGTCGGAGCGAAAAAGGATTAAAACCAGAGGAGACTTTAAAGCAAAAACAAAACCTGCGCCAAGCGGCACAAAAAAAGCACCTGCAGCCGATGGAGCAAAGGTGAGCAATCAAGTTTTAGCCATCGTTATTTTTGCATTCGCGGTGTTTTTCGGCTTTTTGGTGCTGATAAAAGGCGAAAGTGTCTGGCTCGCGCTACATAATTTCATTTTGGGCCTCCTCGGAGGAGTCGCCATCGCGTGGTCGGTGCTACTTTTTTATGTTTCTAGCCTTGTCGCGAAGGCTCAACCTAAGCAGAATGGCGGCTGGAAGGTCGCACTCTCAGCGGTAGTGATATTCCTCATTTGCACGTTTGTGTATCTTTGCGAGAGCAAGTCCAGCTTTTCTGGGCTCAACTATTTTCAAGTTTTAGCAGAGCTCTACAAAAGAGGGATTCAAAATAAGGGCGCGGGCCTATTCAGCGGCATTTTAGGCGTGCCATTTGTGGCCATGTTCGGAACAGCTGGTGCGATAATCGTTGTAGCGCTGTTGCTTTTCGTCGCTATCATGCTCCTCACCGGCACGAGCCTTTCCACGCTGTACTCCCACGTGAAACGAGCGGTCAACCTCGTTGTTGCTCTGGTCAAGAAGTATATCCTTCGCCGAAAAATAGACGTATTGGTCGAGGCGAAAGCCAAAGACGCTCTCCCGGATCATCCGGTCATCTCGAGTGCGGCGGACGACGAAAAAGCCACAACTAGAAAGCCTAAGAAGGCAAAAGAAAATATCCTCGACGACTCCGCGGAGAAGGCTGCCGAAGCTTTCATTCAGCGCAACAAGAAGAAAAAAATCGAGTCGACTGAGTTTGAGGCCAGTGAGGTCAAGCTGACGCCGGACAACCTTGAGGATGGTGCCTACAACTATCCGCCGGCGACCTTACTTGAGGCCACCAAGGAGCAAAATCAGGCGGACATCCGGCACGAGCTGCAAACGAATGGCCAAATGCTCGTGGACACGCTAAATAGCTTTTCTGTGCAGACCAAAATCGTCGACATCAGCCGAGGGCCGGCCGTTACGCGCTACGAGTTGCAACCGGCCGCTGGCGTGAAAATCAGCAAAATAACCAACTTGGCCGACGACATCGCGCTGAACTTGGCGGCGTTTGGCGTGCGCATCGAGGCGCCGATTCCTGGCAAGGCCGCCGTTGGAATTGAGATTCCCAACAAAATCGTCAGCATTGTCAAAATGCGCGAGCTAATCGGCGCGGATGAGTTCGTCAATTCGCCGAGCAAGTTGACGGTTATATTAGGCAAGGACATCGCCGGCAACGTGACCGTGGCGGACCTCGCGAAGATGCCACACTTGCTGATCGCCGGCTCGACTGGTTCGGGAAAATCCGTGTGCATAAACTCGTTCATCGTCAGCCTGCTCTACAAGGCCAGCCCAGACGAGGTGCGCCTGCTGATGGTCGACCCGAAGGTGGTCGAGCTGGGCATCTACAACGGCATCCCGCACCTCCTGGTGCCCGTGGTCACGGACCCGAGAAAGGCCGCCGGCGCGCTCAATTGGGCGGTGACGGAGATGCTCAAGCGCTATAACGTCTTCGCGGAGAACAACGTGCGAGACCTGGCCTCCTACAACAAGCTGGTGCAAAGCAAACTCAAGACTGGCGGCCCTCGCGAGGGCGAGGAAAAACTCGAGAAGATGCCGCAAATTGTTATAATCATCGACGAGCTGGCCGACTTGATGATGGCCGCGCCGAACGAGGTCGAGGATGCGATTTGCCGCCTTGCTCAGATGGCTCGTGCGGCCGGAATGCATCTTGTCATCGCGACGCAAAGGCCATCCGTCGACGTCATCACTGGCGTCATCAAGGCCAATATCCCCAGCCGAATCGCGCTCTCGGTTTCGTCGCAAATTGACTCAAGAACGATTCTGGACTCGAGTGGCGCCGAGAAGCTACTTGGCCGCGGAGACATGCTGTTTTCGCCAATTGGCGCGTCGAAACCAAGGCGCGTTCAAGGTTGCTTCTTGACGGACAAGGAAATCGAGAATGTGCTGAGTTTCATTAAAAATAATGGCGAGCACGAGTACGACCAGGCCGTGATTGCGGAGATTGAGCGCAACGCGGTGGTGGATTCTTCCAAGGAGGACAAGGACGACTCCGGCGAGCAAGATCCGATGCTCGAGGAGGCCATCAATTGCATCATCGAGGTGGGACAAGCCTCGACGTCATTGCTGCAGCGGCGCCTGCGGCTCGGATACGCGCGTGCTGGGCGCCTCATCGACGAGATGGAGCGCATGGGCATCGTCGGGCCACACGAGGGCTCGAAGCCTCGGCAGGTGCTGGTGCGCCAGAATCCCTTTGCAGGTAGCAGCTCGAACGAATATTGAGGAGATTCATTTTCATGAGGAATAAATTCAGGCGAAAACTCGACCGGCGAAACTTTCTGATACTCTTAACGTCGCTTGTCGTCATCTTCTGCGCAGGAGTGATGCAACTCCTACAAGAGCGCGGCATTCCGGCCTGGGAGAAGCTTTTCGACGTCTGCGCGGTGAGTGATTTTTCCTCAAGTGCCGAGGATTATCCGATGTCCGTTCATGTGCTCGACGTGGGCAAGGCTGATGCGATTTTCGTCACGTGCGAGGGGAAGAATATTCTCATCGACGCCGGCGAGACAGACATTCACAAGGCCGCCTACGAATATTTACGGCGCCGCAACGTCAAGGAGTTGGACTTCCTGGTGCTGACGCATCAGCACAGTGACCACGTCGGCTGCATGGCGCACATCGTCGACAGGCTCAACGTAAAGGCCGTCACGATGCCGCACCTCAAGGATGACATGGTTCCGACGCTAAAGTCGTATGAGCGGCTCTTGTTGGCTATTGACAGAAAAAACATGAAAATCAAAAAGCCCGAGCCAGGCTCGAGCTTTGACATCGGCAGCTTGAAGGTCGACGTTTTGGGGCCGGTCAAGCAGTATGACGACATGAACAGCAACTCCATTGTGCTCAAGCTGACGTACAAGAACCGGAGCTTTCTCTTCACCGGCGACGCCGGCAAGGAGTCCGAGCGCGACATGATTGCGATGGGCTACAACCTCAAGGCAGACGTGCTAAAAGTTGGGCATCACGGCAGCAAGACCGCGACTTCTCAAGCGTTCCTCAACAGAGTTCAGCCAAGTTACGCGGTAATTTCCGTCGGCGAAGATAGAAATAAGTTGCCCAAAAAGGAAATCATCGATCGTCTGAAGAAAAACAACATCAAAACTTATCGCACCGACCTCGATGGTACGGTAGTTTTGGCCACAGACGGCGATAATATTAAGATTTTCTGCGAGAAGGAGGAAAAGTTAAATAATGCGCTTGTCGCTTGACCGTTTCGAAGGAGACTATGCAATTTGCGAGGATGATGCTCAAAAGGTGCACGAGATACATAAGTCAAAATTGCCGACAAACGCTAAGCTTGGGGACATTTTTGTGCTGTCGTCTGAGGGAACTTTAAGCGTGGACAAGGTGGAGACGGAAAGGCGAAAACAAAAAATAATAGGTTTGCAACGCAAGCTGTTTGAATTTAACACAATAGATTAACATTTTTTGTTATTGGAGGAGCAAAATGACTCTTAAGGAAAAATTTATCGAGATTTATAAGCAAAATATCAAAAGGCAAGGCTCGGAGGAACTTTTAAATTGGATGTTGACGACAGATTTTTTTTCGGCGCCAGCCAGCACGAAATATCACTGTGCATGTGAAGGCGGCCTCGTTCAGCACAGCGTGAGCGTATACAAAACACTTCGTGAGAAATATTTTGATGAAGAAGTGGATAACGAGGAAAGCTTTGCGATATGCGGTTTGCTGCACGACTTGTGCAAAGCAGAGTTCTATAAAGTCTCGACGCGAAATGTAAAAAATGAAGTCACTGGCGCCTGGGAAAAACAGCCTTTTTATGCAATCGATGATAGTTTTCCGTTTGGACACGGTGAGAAATCAGTGTTTTTAGTTGAGCGCTTTATGCGCCTTAAGCCGGCAGAGGCGATGGCTATTCGTTGGCACATGGGCGGTTTTGACTCTGCTGCTAAGGGTGGAGATTTTGGAATTAGCTTGGCTTACGAGAAGTACCCGCTAGCGGTTAAGTTGCACATAGCGGATATTGAATCGTCGTACTTGCGTGAAAGGAACACTTCGGCACTGATGAGAAGATAAAAATCGAACGGTACTATTTACACGTCTGGTCATAGGTTTTACTCTCTTTCTTTTTCAAAAACAAAGTAGTCTGTGGCTTGCTTCTTGTCGGTGGCAAAATTGTTTGTTATATATTTAAGATACACTTTAGTACGGCAAACGGAAGAAACTTACATGCATATGTAGTTTCAATGTCTTTAATCATATTGACGTTTGCCCTTTTTTGTCTGTGTTTTAGCCGTTTGCTTTTTCGTAGGAGATCAAATGATGCAACTATATTGCCGCTGGGTAGGAGCACTGTTTTACTGCTAATTTTACTATCTATTAGCTTCTTTTTGCTGTATGATTTGTTCTTAAATAACGAGGATAAATTTGCAGGGTATGCCGTTAAGTTTCCTTTGTGGTTCTCA
>JAZQJR010000154.1:0-6857 GCA_045541715.1 Acutalibacteraceae bacterium | reverse complement strand
ATGCCTTGTGGGAACAAATTGGCATCCGCATTTTTTACATTTGTAGCGCTGTTCGCCCTTTACAAAGCCAGCTTTTACGTATTCATTTGACTCGCATTTTTTACACTTGCACATAGCTATTACCGTCCTTTTCCTTCTATTATATCACGTTTGATTATTTAGGAAAAACCCCCGTTCGGGTGAATAGTTTTGCTGAAAAAAACTATTCCAAACCGGCTCCAATTGACGATAGCGTAGTGATTGAACTCGATGAAATGTGGCATTTTTTGCATTCAAAAAAAGACAAGTTTGGATCTGGAAAGCGTATTTCCGAATAACAAAACAGCTCATCGATTGGGAGTGTGGCGCGCGAAATGCTGAAACATTTAGAAAAATGTACGAGCGATTGAAAAAGTGGAACGTCAGGATCTTTTTCAGCGGTAGATACAGTGTTTATCGTGATTTCACATCATACGAATGTCCAGTTTAAACAAAAACACCTTTAATTAAAAGTAACAACTTTCCTTAACGGCACTGGTTTGCAAGATTTAGACGTAAAACTTGCTGCATTTCCCGCTCAATCGAAATCATTGATTTAACGATGTTTCTTTATGCAGTCTTTCATGTCAATAAATCTATCGACATAGTTATTTAACCAGCACTCCCGCCGAGAAAACACTTTTCTCTACAGCTTTCTTTTGTTGCTGGTATTTGAATTTTGACAACTCTGTTAATTTTGCAGGAGGTCTGCTGAAAAAAAAGATTACAAATAGCAACTTAATACTTCTTTGCATTTGTGAAAATTGCACTCATATATGCAACATTAGCAAAGCCAAAGGTAGCGATATGTGTGCAAAAAAATGCGGGTGTCACTACATGGTAAGCCAGCGCGGCTACCCGGCGCATATCAGACAAAAAGCAATGCAGTTGCATTTGGAAGAAAATGGCTTTATGCAGCTCGAAAGAATGCTTAAAATTAGCCATGCTTCAACAACAAACCGCATAAAAAGCCGGCGAGAAATTGGGAAAAGTCCATAAAAAGACGGAAAGTCGATGTTTTGGAGTTTGATGAGTTGCGTGCAAGTTAAAAAAATATCTGGCTCTGGACCGCAGTAGACCGCGACACAAAGCGGCTCGTTGGGTTTCAGATTGGCACTCGAGAAACAAAATACTTTCAAAAACTCACATATAAAATTAGCTGTATTGACGCCAAATTTTATGCGTCTGACCATTGGCATGAATACAATCTCATTGCCCCCACAAAACATCTCACTGGAAAAGCGCACACGTACACGTCGAGCGCATGAACAGGCTGTTGCGTCACTATCTTGCGAGATTTGCCCGAAAAACCTACTGCTATTCGAAGAGTCTACAGATGATCAAGTACTCTCTTTTGCTGTTCATGCATGGGGATTTTACCAAATGTATGAAAATTTAGCAACACCTCTAAAACCATTGGTATGTTACCTTCTTTTTCTCTCGATAATGGCCCCTCCACCAACTACAACATCTTCATCGTAGAAGACAACAGCCTGACCTGGCGTAATTGAGCGTTGCTTGACCTCAAATAGCACTTTAACTTCATTAGGGGATATTGGTATCAATTTTGCCTTTTCTGGCCGAGATTGATACCTTATTTTCGCTGTTACGGCCAATTCATTTTCGAGCTCTTCAAAGGCTATAAAATTAAGTTTTGTCGCGATTAACTCCTTTGAGTACTGCTCGCCTTCTTCGCCTAAAATAACCGTATTTTCAGCTGAATTAAGCCCTACAACATACATCGGCTTGCCAAAAGCAACACCTAAGCCCTTCCTTTGGCCGATGGTATAGTTCAAAATCCCGTTGTGTTGTCCAAGGATTTCTCCGCTCGTGCTGACAAAATTTCCGCCAGGATTGCTAATGTTGAAGTTCGCTTTGACGAAATCAACATAGTTTGTATTTTTTATGAAGCAAATTTCCTGGCTGTCGGGCTTGTTAGCTATCGGCAAGTCGTGCTTCTCGGCAATTTCACGAATCTCAGTTTTCTCGAGCTCAGCCAAGGGAAACAAAGTATGCGCCAGCTGTTCCTGCCTCAAGTTATATAGCACATAGCTTTGGTCTTTGCTGCTGTTTGCGCGCTTTAGAAGCCAACGTTTTTTATCTTCATCGAACTCAATTCGGGCATAGTGACCGGTCGCGATGTAGTCAAAACCGTGCTCCATCGCGTAGTCAAACATTGCTCCGAATTTCAGGAACTTGTTGCAAGCTATGCACGGATTAGGCGTTCGACCGTTGCTGTACTCCTCGACGAAATACTCGATGACCTGTTTCTCGAAAATGTCTGTAAAGTCTACGACGAGATGCTCTATGCCCAGTTTCTCCGCGACGCAACGCGCATCAGCTATGTCCCGCTCGTGGCTGAGACCATATTTTTCTGGCTTTAGCTTTAATGTCACGCCGGTCACATCGTAGCCACTTTGCTTGAGGAGCAGCGCCGCAACCGATGAGTCAACGCCGCCACTCATGCCAACTAAAACTTTCTTCTTCGACATATTGTTACGCCCTAGTTGCGTCGCTGACGAAGCTCCACTTAACGCCTTGCGGGGTATCTTCGAGCACGATATTCCGGTTCTTCAGGTCATCGCGAATGCGGTCGGCAGTGGCCCAATCCTTGTTTTTGCGAGCCGTCTCGCGCTGCATGATTAGGTCCTCGATCTCGGTGTTGAGTGAGGCCTTTTTCTTATTGTTGTACACCAGCCCCAAGACGCCCGCCAGCTCGTTGAACAGGTCGAGCGCAAATTGAATCGTCGAGCGGGAGGTGTCGCTTTTGGCGTTGATGTGCGCATTTATGTCGCGCACCAGGTCGAACAGCACGGAGATGGCGTCCGCGGTGTTGAGGTCGTCGTCGAGAGCGTCGGTAAATTTCTTTTTATAGGAAAATAGCCGTCCGCGCAGCTTCATCTCCGAGGCGTCCTCCTCCTTGAGGGTCCTGTCGGCCAAGAATTGCAGGTTGTCGCGGCAGGTGTAGAGGCGCTCCAGCGAGGCGATGCACTGCTCGACGATTTCCTTGCTGTAGTTGATGGGGCTGCGGTAGTGCGACGAAATCATCAGGTAGCGGATGGGCTCGTAGCCGTACTGCTTAGCGACCTCGCGGACCGTGAAAAAGTTGTTGAGCGACTTCGACATCTTGCGGTTGTCGACGTTGATGTAGCCGTTGTGCATCCAATAATTGGCCAACGGCACGCCGTTGCAGCACTCGCTCTGCGCGATTTCGTTCTCATGATGCGGGAAAATTAAGTCCTGGCCGCCGCAATGGATGTCGATGGTTTTGCCGAGGAATCTGTTGGCCATCGCCGAGCACTCGATATGCCAGCCTGGACGCCCCTTGCCCCACGGCGACTCCCATGAGGGCTCACCGGGCTTGGCGGCCTTCCACAAGGCAAAATCCATTGGATCTTCTTTTTTCTCGTCAATGCTAATTCTCGCGCCGGCCTCCAAGTCTTCGAGGGGCTGCTGCGACAACTTACCGTACTTTTTAAATTGTCTTGCCCTAAAGTAGACGTCACCCTCGCGCGTCCGGTAGGCAAATTTCTTTTCAAGGAGCTGCTTTATCACATTAAGGATCTCATCGATGTTGTCGGTGGCCTTCGGATGCATCGTCGCCTCCTTGATGTTGAGGCCGCGCGCGTCGATTTTGTACTCGGAGATGTACTTTGCGGCGACCGTCTTGTAGTCGGTGCCCTCCTCGTTGGCCTTCTTTATGATTTTGTCGTCGATGTCCGTGAAGTTTTGGATGTAGGTCACGCGAAGGCCCTTATATTCGAGGTATCTGCGCAGCACATCGAAGACGCACAACGGGCGGGCGTTGCCAATGTGAATGTAGTTATAGACCGTGGGGCCGCACGCGTAAATCTTGGCCTCGCTCTCTTTTATGGGCTGAAAATCCTCTTTCATACGCGTCAAAGTGTTGTATATTTTCATTTGTCGAGCTCCTTTTGCAAGATTTTTTGGAGTGCCAGCTAAACAACTAAAGGTGGTACAATCGGACGAAGATGAGGTCACAAATCTGTACAGGTACAAGAACGCCAGAATTCGCAAGCGCCAAGCAACGTTACAATTGTAAAAAAGACCGTTGACATCTTACACCAATTCTTCCCATTGTGCCTTGTTTAATTATGGGAGTGACCTAATCAAGCATCTGACGGCCGCGAGGCGCCGAAGGCCCGTAGGGCCTTCGGCCATACAAGTGCGCAACTTTGTTGGGCTCTTGTACACAAAGAAAATATTATTTTCTTTGGCCTCGCGGCCCGGCAGTGGCAGCAAATCAATAGAAAATGCACATTTAGAGCACTCCTTAATTGTTTAGCAAGCACCTCCAGTTTTTTGTGTAAATATAAAAATAAAAGCCGCCAAAGTTCTCCCGCTCGCAGGCAAGGAAAACAGAGGCGGCAAAGCAAGCTAATGCCACGGTTCCACTCTGATTTATCACTCAGAACGTCGTGTAACGGCGACGATCCCGCATAGAAATAGTCCTCACGCAAGTCAAGTGCAAAATGAGTTTCCTTCTACGTGCTAAAAAGTGCATTTCCCCGGGCGCCCGATAAAAAGTAATCTCAGCTGCATACTTTCTCTCTGGTACCGCGCCCTCCCGGGTACTTCTCTTTCTCAATGCATTTAGCAATATATGAATATTATACACGACCGAAGAAGGAAATGCAACCGTGAGGGTGGAAGATTGCCCCAGTTGAGCATTTGTACTACAGAAGGTTTTGCAGACTATTTGCACGTTTTGGCGGCAACTTTACGGACTATTGCTTTGTTTAAGTTGTGATTAAAACTGTTAACAGATGTAAAAAATGTGTTATATTGACACGTGAGGTGCACGCTTCATATTATTTTTAATTTAAAGGAGGCAAAAACTATGAGCAAAAAGAAGAAAAGTGAACAGCCTATGGAGCTGAATGAGGCAGCTTTGGAGGCAACAAGCGGTGGGACAATTATGAATAGAATTGCAAGTGTAGATGAGAATAACAACATTAGCTACGAATGGGCAGCAACAGCGCCAGACGGAAAAATGCAAACGGGTTTAACTATGGAGCAAGCGTTGGCGTTTAACAGCGGTAAGGGTTCATCAAAAGATATTAAAGCTATGAAAGAAGACGGCTGGCGAACGGTTAAATTTGAGTAAGATCTCATATTTTGTAAGTTTTGTTACGGACGCAGGGGCGCTGTGTCCTGTTTTTGGGGAGTGCCCCAAGTGAGCATTTTCCATTGGGCTAGCTGCCCCAGCCAGGCCGCGAGGCCAACGAAAATAAATTTTTATTTTCGTTGTGGCCCAGAGTTCAACAAAGTTGAACTCTGGGATGGTCGAAGGCGCGTAGAGCCTTCGGCGCCTCGCGGCCGCTAGATGCTCGATTAGGGCACTCCCATGCCTTGCTGTAACTTTACTTATTTGTGGAATTATTGTAAAATTAGATGAAATCAGCTTGTAGGAGTGGTCGTGGTGGAGCCGAAATATGGGAGAGTTTTGCTGAAGCTTAGTGGCGAGGCCTTGGCGGGAAAACAGAAACAAGGCATCGATTTTGATGTGGTTAACTCTATTTGCAAGCCGATAAAGGCCTGTGCGGACCTCGGAGTGCAAATTGGTATAGTTGTTGGTGGAGGGAACTTTTGGCGGGGCCGTAGCAGTGGCGAAATGGATCGTACGAGGGCCGACCATATGGGCATGCTCGCGACGGTGATTAACGCCCTTGGAGTGGCGGATACTCTTGAGCGGCTCGGGGTAGATGTTCGCGTTCAGACGGCCATTTCCATGCAGCAGCTAGCGGAGCCATACATAAGGAATAAGGCGGTTCGGCATTTGGAAAAGGGCCGCGTAGTAGTTTTTGGTTGCGGGACAGGTTCGCCGTTTTTCTCGACGGACACTGCAGCATCACTTAGGGCGGCGGAGATAAATGCCGATGTTATCCTAAAGGCGACTATGGTTGATGGTGTCTACGATAAGGACCCGAAGCAAAATGATGACGCAAAACGCTACGATTCGTTGAGCTACTCGGATGTCTTGAGCCGAAATTTGGCGGTTATGGATAGCACGGCGGCCTCCATGTGCAAGGATAACCACATTCCGCTGCTGGTCTTCAGCATTAGCAACCCGCAGAACATCTACGACGCCATCATGGGCCAGCCGATCGGCACCACGGTATTATAAGCGAGTGAATTTTATATAATTTAAGGAGTTTCGAGCTTTATGAATCAGCTTTTCAATAAGATGGAAGACAGCATGAATAAGTCGGTCAACGCCCTCGCGAAGGAGTATGCCGCAATCCGCGCGGGTCGCGCTAACCCTGCGGTCTTGGACAGGGTCATCGTCGACTACTACGGTGCGCCTACGCCGATAAATCAACTCGCGGCAGTCTCGGTCTCCGAGGCCAGAACCCTTGTGATTCAGCCATGGGATTTGTCGGTCCTCAAGGACATCGAGAAGGCTATCCAGACGTCGGATGTTGGCATTAATCCACAAAACGATGGCAAGATGCTTCGACTTGTTTTCCCGCCTCTCACCGAGGATAGACGTCGCGAGATTGTTAAGGATATCGCGAAAATGGGCGAGGATTCCAAGGTTTCGATTCGCACGATTCGCCGCGACACCATCGATAAGCTCAAAAAGATGAAGAAAGATTCGGAGATTACCGAGGATGACTTGAAGCAGGGCGAGAAGCAGGTTCAAGATTTGACCGACAAGTTTTGCAAGGAGATCGATCAGCTCTCTAGCGACAAGCAGAAGGAAATTATGTCTTTATAAATGGAAGTGCCCTCAGCTAGCTTTTGGGCGCCGCGAGGCGGGGGCGGGCCGGAGGGGCGGGGGGGCCACAAAAGCGCGACAACGACGGGGGCCTGTT
>JAZQJR010000153.1:0-5390 GCA_045541715.1 Acutalibacteraceae bacterium | reverse complement strand
CGACCCAAAAGCAGTCGCTGTAGATTGTCAAAAATCGACAATTTGCAAGATAAAAGCAATAGTATTTCAAACCAGCGGACGTTCTTAACAAGTTTTGCCAAGAAAAATGGCTTTAGAAACACGAAAATTTTTATTGATGATAGCGTTTCTGGGGTTACGTTTAATTGACAAGGCTTCAAAGAGATGTTCAAGATGATTGAACCCAACCAAGTAGCAACATTAATTGTAAAAGATATGTCGCGTCTTGGAAGGAACTACATTGAGGTTGGACAGCTCACTGAAACTTTTTTGATCTTTTTGTATTGTTTGCGGTATATGTAAAACGGACTGTTGATTTGTGTTAATAAAAAATAAAATTATTGGAAAAGTTTTTATCGTGAGTGGAAATGCTCACAAAATAGCCTAAAGATTTTTACGCGAATTGGCCTGCGCGGCCACGCGCCGAAGACGATTTTACACCGTTCAAATGCCGGCATTTTATCTTCAAGATGTGCATGTGACATTTTTGCGAATAAACTGTAGATATTGCGATATAAATCAAAATTTTGGGCAACAAAAAAAGCACGCCAACGCAAACTGTTGACATGCTTGAATATAAGTTATCATTGCATAAATAACAATCAAATTCAGGCTAGCTGGATTTATTTTCTCTTGAAATAAATCTTATTTCTCGAATGTGCACGGATTGTTTTTAATTTTTGAATATTCTGAGGCGTCTTTTGCGTTGATGTTTCAGAAAGTGTATTGTTTGCCTTAAGTTTTTGAGTGTTCTGGACCGTCTTTTGCTCTGGCTGTTCAGGTACACCCTCATCAAAATCAAATATATCCAGCTTTAAATTAGGGATTTCATATGGCGTTGGTTCTGGGAACAACCTCTTCATCGTATTTCTGGCGTTTCTATATGCAAGGTCTACATTAGCTAAATATTCGCTTGGATTGTTGTTTATAACAAAAAGATCAACATCAAAATTTGAACTAGCGCATTTAGCCAATGAAATGGCACGTGTGCTTGGGCAACGTACTTTTCGAGAATATTTATTAAGCGTGTAGTAATGGTACGCAGATAAGGAGTACAATGTTCCATTGTCTCTACGTTTAGCATACAATGTCGCTTCTGCATATTGACTTTTGTCAATAAATCCATGTAATTCTTTCAATTCGTCTAATCTTATTCCAAACGGATAATGAAAACCGCCCATACCACTAGTACCAACTAAACGAATTGAATCTTGTTTTAACACGTCTTTCGTTAAAAATGAGAGTGTAAAAAATTTTTTCCCTCGTCCGGCATCTGCTTCCGGATGCTGTCCATTATCTTTGCTACTTATTCGAGCAAGCCTGTTTTCTACCTCTTGCAACGTTACTTTTTGTGGATTTTTAAAACCTAGCTGCAAGTGGGATTTATCCTCAAATACATAGGGGACAACCTTATTGTTATCGACATAGAAAAAATCGGACTTTTTAAGAGGTTTACCAATGAAACAATCATCATCCATATAAATTATATGATTGGAGCAACCAAACTTTTCTTTTAATTTCCACATCGTGAATTGTTTTACATGAGGAGAATTAGTGTCAAATCCAAGCAAATCCTCATTTTTGACGTAAACAATCCTGTCGCTAATTTCCTCTGGCTCTTTTAAGAAGCGAACTTTATCATTTGGCATAATGATAAAAATTTTTCTTACCCAAGGAATATTCTTCAAAACCGAGCGTAATGAATATCTCAGCTCCTTGTTATCATAATCTTTTATGATTGAGTTATCCAGCTCGCCCCTGCGCAAGGTGTGATCCCACAAATCCGCGTAACAATACACCACATCTATATGGGTATCCTCTAAGCTTACATGTGTCCCCTCTGCGTATGTAACCGCCCCTATCGGGCAAGCCAATGAAAATACAAACATCGCCATAAGAACAAAACTTAAAAACTTTTTCATGGATATCGATCATTTCAAATATAATATTTTTAGCAATGCAAGCTTAAAATTTGTTTTATTTGTGTTGTGCTGATAGCTGGTGTCCGTGGCAAATATACAACTTCAACGCCTTCTTCCTTTAAATAGTCGAACTTGCCGTCCCAATCATCCCCCATCACAAATTTAGAAACGTTATATTCATGCATATCGTTACGTTTTTGCTCCCAAGTAACCTCTGGCACAACGAGATCCACATATTTAAGCGCTTCTAAAATTAATTTTCTTTGCTCATAGGTGAAAAAGCATTTTTTGCGTTTTTCGTTCCAATTAAAATCATCTGTGGAAAGAACCACAATCAAATAATCGCCTAACGCCTTGGCCCGTTTCAAAAGATTGATATGACCATAATGTAAAAGATCAAACGTCCCATATGTAATGACCACACACTTTTCTTCAGTGGTGTTACTTGTGCCGTCTTCAGCACACTCTGTAAGAATAGATGGATTATTTAGTGTATAATCAGAAAGAGGCTGTTCTGCAAAAATGCTTACATGTAAAGTGGTAATCGTTATGAGCAACGAAATTATTAACGAAAAAACTCTTTTCATATAAACACCATCTTTCAATTTTTATATACTTGCAGCGCAAGAAAAATATCTTACGCCGCTCTTCTCAGCTTAAACTTATGGGTATTTTTTACTTGACTGCTATTTGTTTTCTTTTGATTATTTTGTGTCCTCATATTGGCACGTAGTTGCGATGACCATTCTTTTATTTCGTTATAGTAGTCAGTCTTTTTGGCATATTCCCACCAAAGATATCCATACGATATGTCACTGGCTTTCCATGGTTTTTGTGGTGAAGAGTAATGAATAACTACAGGTTTTCTTCGCCCTTCATCCCATTCTTTTTGTGAATAGCCCCTTAACCAATAATTATTGTCATATGCGCTATCATCTAAAACGGGATATTGATTTAACATGTTGTATTTAAACGATATAACTTTTATTCCGTTATAACAACACGAATTTATTGCATCTTGATCATCTAACGTTAATCCTCTCTCCACCAAAAGAGGAACAAAATTACTAAAATGTTTCCCCATGGCGTCTATACGCATTCTTTCTAGGTTCATCAAAAGAACACCAGCATTAATGTATCTTTTCATATCCGGAACATCTAACTTTTTTGCATAATCCTTTCGAAGAAAAACAGTGCTGCTAGATAAAACTCCAGCCAAATAATGTTTTTCGACGTTTTCGTTAAACAATTCAGATAAATCTTGATTTACAACAATATCGCCGTCCAAATAAATAACTTTTTTCTCATTTATTATATCTTGGATTCGAAGCCGATAATAGGTTGGAGCTGTTATATGTTTCAGAGTTCTATTTTCTTGATATGCCATACCCATGTCAATAAAAATAAAATCACATTTAGATGTATATTTCTTTTTTAAACTTAAAATTTTTTGCGTATTTTCATTAGTAAAATCGCCAGACACCATCAAGTAGTATTTATAAAAAGTGTCTTCTTTCGCATTTTCAAGCATTGATGTTATTGCAACTACCGTCGGAAGCACAAAATTGTTATCCAAAGCCATCGCAATCGGAATAACTTGCGACTCATCGGCATGCGTACGCCTATAAGTAAAATTTGCTACGCCAGAAAACATAACCGCAACTGCACAAATAATCGCTAGCAAACGTTTTTTCATAAAAATAGCCTCTCTTTCATTTTTATTAACCTGCTCTTCTCAACCTAAAGCTACGCCTGGGCCTATAATTGTTTACAACTTTTTGCGACAGCATCTCATTTTTAAGACGCTCTTTCAAGGCTGGATCTACGCCTGCCCAGTCGTTGTAGTCTTTTCGCTCATATTTGGTTGGCTCCGGGAAGAATTGCTCCATCTTTATTTTTGCTTTTAATCTCTCTATATCGCTATACTCTCGATTGCCGCCTGTATTGATGCAAAACAAGTTGTAATTATTGTTGATATCTTTTGCCGCCATATCAAAATATCGATGAGTGATATTAGTATTTATTTTTCTGTCTTCTTTATTTAAGAAGTAAAACGGGTAAAGCGCTACCATCCACATATCATATTTGCTTCTTTTTAGGCCCCTCAAGCAATAATCCGCGTACTTGTACTTGGAGTTAATTATATCGTATAGTTCTTTTATTTCATTTAAGTTAAAGCCCATCGCATTGTGTATAGTAGAGCCTACATGTTTTGGAACGTAAAGATAATCTTTGTTAAGCACAGAGTAGAGAAAGTCATACGCGCGTGCATTTTGACATTTGTATGATAAACCATTTTGTCTGTGCTCATCACTAGCGGTTGTCTGCTTATCCAACTCGCTCAAAATATTATGCATTTCAGTTTTTGATGTGTATTTGATTGCATGTTTATAAAAAATATACGGAACAATATCTCCCTTTTCATTTTTATAGAAAAAGTCTGATTTCCTCATAGGTTTGCCGATAAAATAATCATCGCAAAAATAAAGAATGTGATTCGAACAACCAAAGTCTTTTAGACGCCAAAAATTCCATTTATATGCAATACTGGAGTCGCTATCGAAACCAAGCAAGTCCTCGTTCTTTATATAAACTATCTTGTCGCTAATTTCTTCGGGGGCTTTCAAGAAGCGGACTTTGTCATTTGGCATTATAATAAAAATTTTTCTCACCCAAGGAATATTCTTCAGGACTGAACGCAGCGAGTACATCAACTCATTGTTGTCGTAGTCCTTTGAGATAGCCGTGGTTGTCGCATTACTATTTATTGGAACATACTTATCAACTTTGTTGTTGCCTCTTTTTAATGTCGGGTCATGAAGGTCTATATACTTATATACCACGTCAATTTCCGCCCTCTCGACATCCGGGTCAACCAGCGCGTAAGTTTGTTGCTCACTAAAGGGCAATATGTTTACAGCTAAAAATAAAATCAAAAATACATGAATTACACGTTTAATTGCTTTCGACATTAATAACAGTCCTTTCTATGTTCCTTAGGCCACCCTACGCAACCTGAAAAATGGTCTTCTGCCATACTTCTTAGAACCTATGTCGGTTAAGGAATTGCCCAAGCCTCGCCTGTGATGATAAAACACGCCGGGCACAAAGGCTAACTTTTGTAATTTTTTAAAGACCTCTCTATTAAACAACACATCCTCCGCGTACGACATCCCTGGCTTAAAGCGAAACCCATTTTGCTCAATTAAGTCTCTCTTATACAGCTTGTCCCACACGACTATTCTGTGAAAATTTTTTATTGGCTTCTCGTCACTAAAATCCACGGTCCGAAAAACAGCCTCTTCGCCGTCAACTACCTTAAAGTAGTCTCTCCCCCACACCACAACGTCCGCGCCGCTAGAGATAGCCTTTTTGTAGGCCTTCTCGTAGGTGTCGAGTTCGAGATAATCATCCGAATCCATGAAGGTAATAAACTCGCATTTCGACTGC
>JAZQJR010000152.1:0-21902 GCA_045541715.1 Acutalibacteraceae bacterium | reverse complement strand
GGTCCTCCGGCCCCTCGCGGCGCTTTTGGTTTTGATCTCAACATTTATTAGAGCCTGTTCACATAAAAAGCGCTCGACTCCATTACAACATCTGTATAGTCATAATCCGGGAGTGCCCTAGTTGAGCTTTTAAATGAAACTCGAGAGACAAAATGCGGATTTCAGGTGAGGAAAGTTTTTTTTAGCGCGAGCAAATAGATTGAAGGCATTAACAAAAATTTTGAAGACAGCCTTAGCTGTTTAAAGTGATCGAAAAAAGCATTTGGACCTTCGGCGCAAAGGATGAATGTAGTGTCGCAAGTCAGAGTTTACACTTTCAACGGTGTAGGTCTGACTTTTATTTTTTAGCGAAGTATGAGCGTCTTCGTAGCGCACTTATGCGTATGCCGAATAAGCGTCAGAGTAGTATTGATGCGCCTTCACAGAGCGATCAACTAAGCGCTGAATTCGATCTCGACTTTTATCTAAAGCTATGTCGAAGCTTACGATTTCCCGTGTATCTCTACCGACCAACCTTATCGCGTAAAATCTGTTTTTTCTCTCGACGAAGCTGTACAGCTCGTCCATTTCGATGACGTTAACCCGCGTATTTGGAGTCTCTTTGGGCTCAATATTTTTCGCATATTTCCGAATCCAATACAGGCACATATTTTTCCCGATTCCCAGAAATCGCCCAACTGCTCGGCCGCTGTTTCCTTCATAAAATATTGCACTGGATTTTTGCTTAAATTCTGTGCTGTAATTTAGCTCCCTTATAAACTTCCTTTTGCACGCCTTTTTTCGCTCGCTGGAGACAGTCAAAGCCGTGATGGGAGTTTTTGTGCACGCTTACAATAAGTTTGGCGAGTTTAAACAGCGATTTCCCAAAGCTTATGGCATCACTAATAATACACACATAGCCACAAACTCGCCTTTGCTAAAAATTGGAGAGCCCTCTATTTACAGCTGTTTTTACCGTTTGGCTTTATTATTGTATTAGCCAGCAGCTACACAAATTTAGCAACACCTTATTTCCCGTGTTAGTATTATATCACATTCCTTTATTTCAGGCCTGCATTTTGTTGTATCCGCCATGTTGTTTACTACTGAGAGTTTTTGAAATAGCTTTTTCGCAAGAAAGCTGGCACAGATATCTACACCAGCGCTTTTCTCAGCTCTTCCACTTTATCAAGTTTCTCCCAGGAGACACCCAAATCTTCCCTACCCATGTGCCCGTAGGCGGCTAGCTTTCGATAGATTGGCTTTCTTAGCCCAAGGTTTTCGATAATGGCAGCTGGGCGTAAGTCGAAGATTTTCTCAACGGCGGCAGAAATTTTTTCGTTTGAAAGCTTTGACGTACCGAACGTGTCGACCATAATTGAAACGGGCCGAGCCACGCCTATCGCGTAGGCAAGTTGCACTTCACACTTGTCAGCAAGACCGGTGCCAACGATGTTTTTGGCTATGTGCCGCGCCGCATAAGCCGCCGAACGATCGACCTTCGTGGGGTCCTTGCCAGAGAATGCGCCGCCGCCATGCCGCGAGTAGCCGCCGTATGTATCCACGATGATTTTCCGACCGGTCAATCCGGTGTCGCCCACGGGGCCGCCGATGACAAACCTGCCGGTCGGGTTAATGAAAAACTTCGTGTTCTCGTCAATCAGATTTTTCGGAATAATCGGGAAAATAACCTCGTTTTTGATGTCTGCGCGAATCTGCTCAAGCTCAACAACCTCGCTGTGTTGCGTCGATATTACAATAGTGTCAACGCGAAGGGGTTTGTCGCTGTCGTACTCAATTGTCACTTGAGTTTTGCCGTCTGGGCGAAGGTATGAAATTGTGCCGTCCTTACGGACTTGCGTCAATCTTTTAGCCAACTTATGCGCTAGTGAAATCGGCAATGGCATCAGCTCTGGAGTCTCGTTGCAGGCGTAGCCGAACATAAAGCCCTGGTCTCCGGCGCCTGTTTTGTCATTTTTGTCGTCGAGTTTGTTCTCCTCTTTGACCTCAAATGCCTCATTGACGCCCATAGCGATGTCCGGCGACTGAGCGTCGATCGACGTCAGCACCGCGCAAGTCTTCCCGTTAAAGCCGGCCGAGGCGTTATCGTAGCCAATTTCGGTCACGACATCCCGCGCTATAGATGCGATGTCCACGTAGCACGATGTCGAAATCTCGCCCATAACGTGAATCATTCCCGTTGTGGCTGTCACCTCGCACGCAACATGGGCACTTGGGTCTTTCTCCAAAATGGCGTCCAAAACAGCATCAGAAATTTGGTCGCAAATTTTGTCTGGGTGCCCCTCCGTCACCGACTCGGATGTAAAAAAGTGTCTGGCCATACATTTTGTCCTCCAAAGTTTATAAATGTTTAAAATTCAGTGATTAGCTCGCTTAAAACTCGTGTTGCTTCCAAGAGAGAATGGAGTTGCCTTTATTTTAGAACTTTCTTGGGGTTAGCCGTTGCGGCAGCGAGGCAAAAGAAAATAAATTTTTATTTTCTTTGTACCCATGAGCTCGACGTTGTTGAGCTCATGGGTGGCCGAAGGCCCTCCGGTCCTTCGGCGCCTCGCGGCTGCCCTAGAACTTACCCACGGCACTCCTGAAAATTAGCCTAAGTGGATTCGTGCATCTTCACAGGTGTAGCAATTCGCTCGGCAATCAAACTTTTGACAAGCTTTTTGGCAAAGCCTATAGTGTCACTTGTGTAAAATCTCTGCTAACAAACCCGTCGCCATTTATTTGTTGTATTTTTCAAAACACACTGACAATATGCTTTGAATTTGTGGCTGTATTTTTTGTTCATCTACATTTACAACAAAAATGTCCGGCAAAAACCGGACAAAGAAAACTCATCTTTCGGTTTCTACCGCAGGATTTAGCACCTTACAAAAACGTAGGTTGCCGGACTTCATCGGGCCTGTTCCCTCCATCGCTCTCGATAAGCAACTATTCAATTTTAAGTGGTTAACTAAATGTTATTGTAACACAGAAACAAAGAGATGTAAAGTAAAAACAAATCATGAGGAGTGACCCTACCTCTTTTTAGGCCACTCCCATATTACGTAGGCATTGCTAATGTTGCATATATGGCGACATTTTTACAAATAGTAAAAGCTAAAACAAACGGCTGATTATGTACCTTTTCAAAGTTTGATTTCACAGGTCATTCGCTTGCATGTACTGGAATTTAGCAATGCCATTAAGTACATGGTTGCAATTTTTACAAAGGTAAAAATTAAAAAAGCGACTACTTGTGCAGTTTTTAGAATTTGATTTTACAGGGAATTCGCTTGCATATACCGGATTTTAGCAATACCTTAACTTATTCCGTACTTTGCCTTTATCTCGTTAAGATATCCAGTCTTTTCAGCGTAGCTCAACCACAAATCACGTCTATGAAGCCCATAGTCACCCCAAGGCTTGTGGATACAATGTAAAATAGCGGGACTATTATACGCCTCTTGCATTTCACTTTCTGTATATCTATCTTTCGCAATTAAACCTTTCGCGTGATGTCTTGCGAGAGTTACATCATGGAAATTAAAAATACCATACTTTGCAGGAAGAATACCAATATTCTTGGCGCAGATCACGTTTATGACAGTTTGGTCGTGTTGAACAAGGCGATCGTTGCTTCCTTTTATAAAAGCTTCAAACTTTTCTTCCACATTATCTTGTCGCAGTTTTTCCAAGTTTATCAGCATAACACCAGAACAGATATAGTGGTCATTTTCCACACCAAAATCCTTCGTTCCGTGCACGTTGTTATCGAGGAAGCCCCTATAGTAGAGCCCATCCATGTCGATGTTAAACATATCGGTTAAATCTTCTAGCGTCAGAGTGTCTCCGTCTAACCAAATAATTTTATTCAACTCCGGCAAAAGAGAGGATAAGGATAGTCGATAATAGGCCGGAGTTGTGATGTGACCTCTGTCGTTAGCGTCTTTATAGCGGTCTTTCATGTCAATCAGATTAATCTTACAACGGTTATCGTATTTATCTTGTAGGTTTAATAACTTTTTCAAATTTTTCTCGGAAAACTTACCCGGCGTCATAATATAAATGTCATAATGCGTATCTTTTTTCGAGTTTTCCATCAGAGACGTAATTGCAACCAAAGTCGGGTACGTGTAGTTATCATCGGCTGCCATCGCGATAGGAATAGTACTGTCGATTTCATCTAGGCTCATTGTGTTTGTCGTGGCAACATTAATAAGGTTAGTCTTGGCGGAAAAAAAGCTCGCAATCCCAACAGAAGCGCACACCAAGCTTAATACACAAGCGGTTAATATAAAAATTTTACTTTTAAGTACTTTCTTCAAAAAAATAACCTCCACATAAAAAACTATCTCTGACAAAAAGCAGATAATACGAGAGACTTGCCCAAAACTGAATTCTCATTGTTTTCTTGAATATCCAGCACCTTAAAGCCACTTCTCTCTAACAACGTACGCATAGATTTTACTGTAAAGAAGTTAACATGTTCATGCATTGGCATAAACGGCTGCTTTCACATATTCATATAATGCTTTACGAGCTTCAAGTTATCATAATTCGGGTTAAACAACAGTCCTACATTTTTGCTTATGGAAAATTTCTTTGAATAAAATGGATTTTCACTGGGAACTTCAACATAGTAATACGTACACCCATTTCCAATTCCATACAAAGTTTTTGCAAAATCGAGTGGATCCATAATGTGCTCAAATGTCATATTGCACATAATAAAATCAAAAAAATATGACTTTAATTTTTCAAAAGACGAAATACCGATTACTCCATGTACCGTTTTAACTCCTGATATGTCATATACATACTGCTTTTCTATCCCAAAGCCTTTGCAAAATGTATCTCCACGATTTCCACCAAAGTCTAACCCAGTTTTAAGCGGTTTATTGATGAATTTTCTCATCATTTTTAGAATAACACGTTGTTGCTCTTGCAGCGCCACCTTATCGGTATTCATAACCTGGTTAATCTTTTCGGTGTACCAAGGTTCGTATTTTTCACGTAACTTTTGGTAATCGTTTTCTCTATATCCGGAATATAATTTAGATTCTTCATTTGAAGTAAGCCTTTTGTCGTAAAACGAAAAAGAACAACTATCACAATGGCACAAATTAACCTCAATACCGCTTGCAACGGCAGCTTCGCCCCAAATTTTAGCTACAATAAAATCAGAGACTTTAGTTTTTACTCTTCGCAAATTGGTATTCCCGCAAATTAAACATGAAGTCATTGGTAGTTATCCTCCACATAAAAAAACAACCCCTTTTCAGAGTTAAAAATGGCGGAGAGATGGGGATTCGAACCCCAGAAACCGCTTTAACGGTTTACACGATTTCCAATCGTGCTCCTTCGGCCAGCTCGGACACCTCTCCGCATGTGCTTTCATTTTAACTTGTGACGACCCATCTGTCAAGGAAAAATTGCTAGACCGTGTCGTCAATAAAATATGATATGATAGAAATAAAAAAGTATGTGAAGCAGAAAATGAACAAAGAAATGCACCGACACGACATAAGCGACAGCGCTTGGAGGCATTGCTAATGTTGCATATATGGCTGCGATTTTTACAACAGGTAAAAATTAAAAAAATCGAGTACTTATGCAGTTTTTCAGAATTTGATTTTACAGGAGATTCGCTTGCATATACCGGAATTTAGCAATGCCACGCTTGGAAAAAAATAAAACCGCGCACCATTAGAGAAAAGGGCACACGTTGAAGAAACGAAAAAGATACAAGGCGATTTATTAATGGGGTATTTTGGATTTTTCGCACAGGAGCTCCATGGAGAGACCTTCCAGCAGAATATGGACATTGGAAAAATGTTCATCGCAGATTTTGCCGATGGAGGGATAAAAGGGGGGGAATATTCCAGCGCGTTGATAGATGACGCGGATTTGGAGTGGTTTGGATTGCAATCTTTTAAGATTTTGTGTAAAGAGGCAACGCCTTTGTCTTAATGGCATATATGCACTCTAAAATGGTGGTAAAATTGCTATTAACGCGAGCATAATTTACATTTATTATCGAAAAAACTTAGGTCGCGTCTTGTCGTGCGAGGTCACTCGCGGGGCTCAACATGAAAATACACCTGGCCGTGGATGCTCATGATATGCCGGTTCGATTTTTTATCACAGACGCTACTGTTGCAGATTGCTAAATTGCAGAAGCGCTAATCACCAAATTTCAGGCTGAATATTTGCTGTCTGACCGTGGTCTTGACACTGACGTTATCATCAGATGCGTGCTTCAAGCGAAAATGACGCCGGTAATTCCTCCGAAGAAGAACCGCAAAGTTCTGCGCAACTACGATAAGCATATTTACAAGCTGCGACACATCATCGAGAATGCTTTTTTGCATCTCAAAAAATGTCGAGGCATTGCTACGCGTTCTGCTAAGAACGTTTCTTCGTTTGTTGCTGCAGTCCAGATTAGGTGCATCGCTCTTTGGCTAAAAATTTATTGACGACACACTCTAGGAAACATCTCCGTTTTTTTAACAACACCCACGGCCATAATAATACGAATAAAAAGAAGCTTCAAAATTGTTTTTCGTAAGTCAAACAATCACCGTCAGCAGGCTCACCAGCGGCACGGTTATCAGGCTGGCGACGGTGGTAATCAAAACGGCTGCGGCGGCGTATTCTCCGTAGTTTTCATAGTTTTTCGCGAAAATGGCGATTGAGGTCATAGCGGGCAAAGCCTCAAGCAGCACGACCGTTTTGACGATGTCCACCGGGACGGCAAAGCCGCGCAGCACTAGCCATATCGCAACCGGAAAAGCGATCATCTTGAAGAGGATTATCAGGTAAAGCTCGACGTTTTTGAAGTGCTTTTTCACGTCGGAGTAGCAGAACAGCCCGCCAATGTATATCAGCGACAGCACCGGCGTCATGGCGCCCACCGGCTTGAGAACGATTTGTAGGCTGGTCGGTAGTCTAAAATTAAGCGCTAGCCCTAACAGCGACACGAAAATCGAGATTAGAGCCGGATTTATAAACTTTTTAAGGCTCTTGGTCGTCGAGATTTTCGCGTTGGAGGTCAGTTTTACGCCGAGTGTCAATAGCATAACCGGTTGCAGCTCCAACTCAAGTAAAAGCTCAACAATATTATTCCCAAAGATTTTTAACCAGCCTTTTTGAAGCAAAAAACGAACACAAAAAGCCTCCATACTTTCGCTGGAGGCTTAAATATTTGCTCTATTTTGTTGTGTTAGCAGTTGCACTCGGGCTCGCAAGTACAAACCGGTTCGCAGTCGCAAGTCGTCGGCTCGCAACCACAATCGCAGTTATCGGTGCAGCCACAGGTGCCGCTTAAGCAAAGGTCCTCGAGGTCAAACTCTAGCTTCTCGCCGCAGCTTGGACATTCGATGCCACCATCAAGGATAATCGGCTCAGACACGCAAACCGTCTCGTTGCAAGTCGGACAAGTTACCTCGTAGAAAACACCATCTTGATCCTCATCGTCAGCATCTTCGTCCTCGTAGAAGTCTTCCTCTAATAAGCAAAGGTCCTCATCGATGTCGTCAACTTGATCGGCCAAGTCATCATAAGCGTCCTCTAAGTCGGAAACTGTTAGCGTAACGTCATCCAGCAACTCAACGAGCGCGGACAAAACCTTTACCTCTGGCTTGCTCTTATCAAGCTCCAAACCCTCAACAAGACCCTTAACATATGCTAATTTTTCGGTAATCGTCATGGCAAATGTACCTCCCTAAGATAAAAATATATCCATACTAATTTTTGCCGCAACCCTAGGAAATATTACAGCGCAACTAGTATTTGACAAAGTTTAAAGTAGTGCCATAAATGTGCATTTTCTATTGACTAGCTGTCACTGCCGGGCCGCGAGGCCAAAGAAAATAATATTTTCTTTGTGTACAAGAGCCCAACAAAGTTGCGCTCTTGTATGGCCGAAGGCCCCACGGGCCTTCGGCGCCTCGCGGCCGTCAGATGCTTGCTTAGGGCACTCCCAAGTTTAAGCGCGCTCCATGTACTCGCCGGTGCGGGTGTCAATGCGAATTACTTCGCCTTGGTCGATGAACAATGGCACGCGAATTTCTGCGCCTGTCTCGAGAATAGCAGGCTTAGTCGCGTTCGTAGCAGTGTCACCCTTAAAGCCCGGGTCAGTCTGAGTAATCTCAAGCTCCACGAAGAACGGCGGTTCCACACCAAAGACGTTGCCCTTGTAGGAGAGCACCTTGCACTCCATATTTTCCTTCACGAACTTAAAGTTGTCACTCAAGACGCTCTTGTTTATCGGGATTTGCTCGTAATTCTCAAGGTCCATAAAGTAGTACAAGTCGCCATCGTTGTACAAATACTGCATATCGCGACGCTCGATGAACGCAGGCGGATATTTATCGTTCGGGTTAAAGGTTTTCTCGACTACACTTCCGGTAATTACATTGCGAATTTTCGTGCGTACAAAAGCGGCGCCCTTACCCGGTTTAACGTGCTGGAACTCGATGATACAATAGACATTTCCGTCCATCTCAAAGGTGATGCCGTTCCTGAAATCTCCCGCTGATATCATGGTTTTTTCCTCCAAACTTGTGCTTCTATAAGCGTATTCTACATTAAAATTTAGGAGTGTTCAACTCGATAAAGTGTCTAGGAGTGCCCGATGCGAGCCCTAGGGGGCGCCGCGAGGCCCCGACGGCTCCTTTGGAGCCGTCGGCCAGCCCGGCACTCAACAAAGTTGAATGCCGGGCCACAACGAAAATAAAAATTTATTTTCGTTGGCCTCGCGGCCCGCGCATAACTACAAGTAAGCGCTAATCCCGAGAAAGGGCACTCCTAGCGCCCGAAAGATAATTACTTCATCATGCTGGCAACTTCATCAGCGAAGTTATCCTCACGCTTCTCCAGGCCCTCGCCCTTCTCGAAACGAACAAAATCAACGACCTCAATGTCACCGCCAAGAGCCTTCGCAGTCTCCTTAACGTATTGGCCAACGGTCAAATTCGAATCCTTAACGAAGACCTGCTCAATCAGGCAATTCTCCTTGAAGAACTTACCGATTTTACCCATAACGATTTTCTCAGCGATGTTGGCAGGCTTGCCCTCGTTCATAACTTGCTCAGTGAGGATTTTCTTCTCGTGCTCCAAGACCTCAGCCGGAACAGCAGCCTCATTCAGGTAGCCAGGGTTAATCGCCGCAACTTGCATAGCAACGTCCTTGGCGAAAGCCTTAAATTCGTCTTTTGCAGCGACGTCGGTAGGCGCGTTGAACTTAACCATAACACCAATACGTCCAGCAGCATGGTTGTAGGTCGTGACAACTCCGTCGAATCTCTTAAAGCGACGAATCTTGATGTTCTCGCCGATTGTGAGAATTTTCTCGCGAACAAGCTCTTCAACGGTCAATTCACTGCCGGACGCCTTGCTCGACATCAAGTCCTGCAAGGTGGCGGGGTTCTTCTCAATGACAGTATCCGCACAAGTCTGAACGAAATTCAAAAAGTCAGCATTCTTCGCAACGAAGTCAGTCTCAGCGTTAACCTCGATTACAACGCCAACGGTCTCATCCTTGTTCGTGCACGCGAACGCAACACCCTCAGCGGCGATGCGACCAGATTTTTTCGTCGCGGCGGCCAAGCCTTTTTCTCTCAAGAAGTCAACAGCCTTCTCCATGTCGCCATTCGACTCAGTCAGAGCCTTCTTGCAATCCATCATGCCGCAACCGGTCTTTTCTCTCAACGCTTTAACATCGCTAGCCGTAAAAGCCATAACAGTTACCTCCAAAAATACGTTTAAAAATTTATTTATAAATCACAATAAAAGACGGGCTATGCCGTCTTTTAAAATATTCAACTACTCAGCCTCTGGCGTGAATTCCTCTTTGCCCTCAAAATCTGCAACAACTTCGCCTTCGGACTCAGCGGCAGCCGCGCCCATTTGACCCTCGCGGCCCTCGACAACAGCATTAGCCATAACGCCGGACAAAAGTCGAACAGCGCGGATCGCGTCGTCGTTGCCAGGGATTACATAGTCAATCTCGTCAGGGTCGCAGTTCGTGTCAACGATGGCAACAACCGGGATACCCAACTTTTTAGCCTCAGCAACGGCAATTTTCTCCTTGCGCGGGTCAACGATGAACAAAGCGCCCGGCAATTCTTTCATATCTTTAATGCCGCCGAGGAATTTCTCAAGTTTTTCAATCTCGAGGTTTAGCTTAATGACTTCTTTCTTTGGCAAGAGCTCAAAAGTTCCATTTTCTTGCATCTCACGAAGTTGCTTTAAACGGTTAACTCTGCGACGAATCGTGCTAAAATTCGTGAGCATGCCGCCCAACCAACGCGCATTAACGTAGTAGGCGCCGCAACGGATAGCCTCTTCTTTGATGGACTCTTGTGCTTGCTTTTTGGTTCCCACAAAGAGAACCGATTTACCTTGCTCAGTGAGCTCACGGATGAAATTATACGCGCGCTCGAGTTTTCTTACAGTCTTTTGAAGATCAATGATATAAATACCATTGCGCTCAGTGAAGATATACTCCGCCATTTTCGGGTTCCATCTTCTGGTCTGATGACCGAAGTGCACGCCCGCCTCCAAAAGTTGTTTCATAGATACTACTGCCATAAATATGACCTCCTTGGTTTTTACCTCCGCCGCGCTTACACCCGAAAAACCAAACCTGGCACGATATTGCTAAGTCTTTGTAGATAACTAGGTCGACAAATTGCTTCAAAAACAAGCAAAGTGACTCCATTTTTCCACTTAATAATGGCAAAAGTATCGCTATCTACAACAATATTAGCACTGCCACTGGCACCAAGAAAAAGCCCGACGTGTGATTTCGCAGCTAATTATAGCACAGCAGGAAAATCTTTGCAAGAAAGAGTGGACGCGGTATTGCTAAAGCTGCATAGATAGCGAGAGTTTTGTCGATGAAAAAATTGAGTTGAACAACGGTTTCTAGCCTTTTTTCATCTTTTGATTTTATAAGGTCATTCGCCTGCATATACACAAATTTAGCAATGCAGGTATTTAAGCTCTTTGTCCTGTTTCCATTTTTCACCGTGTATATAATTTTATCAACGCCAAAAAGAAGAGAAGACCTAAACTTTCGCTTAGATCTTCTAAATCGCGCCTCAAACTATTTACCTTCCAAATGATTTACCATCGCCTGAACTTGAGGGCCTAATTCATGCTTTGGCTCCTTACGAGCATTCTCAACATTGTATTGGTCGCGAGCTCGTTTTTGCGCTAACTCGAACGCTGAAATTTGTCCTATTCCGATCCCTCCGGAAACTTGCTCTAGCTCCTTTTCTGCATTCTTCTTTTCGTTCTTTGCCATAAATAACGCCTCCTCTCTTTTGAAATTTGCAAGCCAATTCACTTGCGCTTGTATTTTGCACTATATTTTTGTCAAAGTCAAGTGTTTCTTGTTCTTTTTTTGATTCAGCGATGCGTTTAAACGAGACAGATTTATTTTGTACATCTTGTATGTCATTTTATTAAAGCTTTCTAAAAGCAAAAAAGCCACTACCCCATAAAAGTAGGTGGCTTAAATTTCTATAATAAACACCTCCCGCCTGACCGTAACGTGTCTATGATAACCTGCCTACGAAATAGCAGGTGGGTGCCCGCCTAGAGGTTTCACGCTCCCTTCGTCCGGCAAGCCGGGAGGTCTGCAATCCACCGCGAGAGAATAGGCTCCCAATCATAAGTTTGTAGGGTTATATGACACGGTCCGCGAATCAGGCAGGAGGTGTTATGTTGTCATTGTAGCACGAAATAATCGCGTTGTAAATATATTTTTGTGAAAATTTTAAAAATCTTCTGTGTTTTTGTTGTGCTCGTACAGGTCCTCAAAGCGTTCCTCGAAAGCATCCGCCAGCTTGTTGAGCAACTCGTCATCCTCGACTTCAGCTAAAACTTGCTCGCCATTTTCCTCGATGGCCTCAAAGATATAATATGAGTCGTGCTCAGTAGCGTTATTTTCCTCCTTGCTTGGCAGCAAGGCATAGAAGCTTCCGTCGTCGTTCTCGATAACGTCCAGTATCTCAAAGGAGTGCTCGGATCCCTCGTCGTCAATAAGCGTGATTAAATCCGCAGAAAATTCGTTGTTCATCGGCTCAACTCCCGTAAGTATTTTGCTGTATTCATTCTACTCAGTTGCCGCGAATTAGTCAACAGGAAAATCCTCGCCAAAACTCAATTTCTTTGGGCCTTTGCATAAGCCGATAGCCCTAGAATATACATAATATGGAGTAAAAATATGGCAAAGACTCGTTAGACCTACAACAAAATTAAGGAACGCAAATAGACTGTGGGGCTAACGAGCATTTCGCATTATATTTAACTTGGTACTCCCATTAATTTTTGCTTTGTGAAAATTTTATCTCTTTTAGCTCAAACCAAATCGGTGCGGAGTTCGGTTCAGCGTCAAAGCGAACCTTAACCGCTTTCTTTATGAGGTTTTGTTCCACGACGGTGCCAGGTCCTTTGGGTGTATCGACAACAGAGCCGATTTTTGGCGCTCTTTTTAGTAGGTCTTTGTAGGAATTTTGCTCATATTTTAAGCAGCACATCAAGCGGCCACATGTTCCGGAAATTTTTGTAGGATTCAGCGCTAAGCCTTGATCTTTAGCCATTTTTATCGAGACGGGTTGGAACTCTGACAAGAAAGTCGAGCAGCAGAAAGGCTTTCCACACGCGCCGAGCCCTCCGAGAGCTTTAGCTTCGTCGCGAACGCCAACTTGCCGCATCTCGATGCGAGTCCTAAATATGCTCGCGAGCTCCTTGACTAGGTTTCTAAAGTCGACGCGCTTTTCCGAGGTAAAATAAAACGAGATTTTGCTGCCGTCAAAAGCGCATTCCACCTCGATTAGCTTCATTTCAAGACGATGTTTTTTTATTTTTTCATTACAAATTTCTCTAGCACAAAGTTCTTTTTCTTTAATTTTTTTTAGCTGAGCGATGTCGTTTTTTTCGCCCTTTCGAATAATCTTTTTAAGCGTTTTTTCATCGATATTAGCAGGAACCGTCGACTTAACAATCGCAACGCGGCCGCACGCCTTTCCTTGCGGCGTCTCGACAACAACGAGGTCGTTGACATTGAGCTTTTGTTTATTTCCAATAAAGTAGTAAACTTTACCGACTTCTTTAAATCTAACGCCAATGATTTCTGGCATTTTACCACAACCTTTTATACGCTAAATGCGTTTTCATACAAACTTGAACAAAAATAAGCGCTTGAAATTGATGTGCTGACGTTTTTGTCAAGATAATTTTTTGTTTGGGCGACAACGTCTATAAGACTTAAAATTTGTTTTAGAGAAAGTTTCTCCGACAGCTGTTTTGATGCGTCGTTTTTGTTTAAATTGACGCCGCTTGCCAAAAGTAAAGCATCTTTTAATATTGGCTCAAGAAATGTAAGCACTTTAGCAAAATTTTTTCTATCGTCTGAGATTTTTGAAACAATTGCGACCAAGTCAAATTCCCTAGGAGAGCCTATGTTTTGCGCGATTTCATTTGCCGTACCCGCGATGGATTCAAAGTCTGAAGATGTAAGCATTTCTAAAGAAAGGCCGATATTTCCATTTGCGATATTTACGATCTCGCTTAAATTTTTTGTGAATTTTTCTGTGCAGTTTTCCTCTAAATATTGCAGCATGTCAACATGAGAAACCGGCCGTAGTGAAAATTGCTGAAGACGAGACCTAACTGTTTGCAGGAGGTTAGCTGAAGAAATGCATGTAAAGATAAACATAACATTTTTTGGAGGTTCCTCCAGAACTTTCAAGATGGCATTTTGCGCAGGGATGCCCATGTTATCGACATCGGTGAAGATATAAACCTTCCTCGCGGCCTCGTTTGGCGAAATATAGGCATCCGCGCGAACTTGTCGTACCGTCGAGATGCTGTAGCCTTGCAAGACGCCGCTTTTTTCTGGATAAATTATATCTGGATGAATGTTTTTTTTCGCCTTTTTGCAATTTGAGCAGTTTTCGCAGACCAAACCACTTGACAAACTCGAGCAGACGGCCGTTTTCGCGATAATATTTGCAAGCGTCTTTTTGCCAAGCCCTTTTGCGCCGTCGATTAGAATCGCATGAGGAACTTTATTTGTAGCAAACAGGGTTTGCAGCTGAGTTTTAACGGCATTATTGCCAATTAGGTTGTTAAAGTTCATAGTATACCTTTAAAGCTTTTCAAACCTATCCACATTAAGCACAAAAATAGTCGCGCCGCCAATGGTGATTTCAAAAGGAATCGAGCCGTACATATCGGCCTCGAGGGACGTAGAATTGGGCACGCTTTGAGTGCGACGGTTACTTTTGCTCTTTATAATTTCGATAACAGCATCGACCTTGTCGTCGTCCACGCCGGTGATAAAAGTCGTGTTGCCGACCTTCAGAAAGCCGCCCGTAGTCGAGAGTTTTGTTACGTGAAAACCGCTGTCAGTAAGCGCATTAGACACGCTATTCGCGTCGTCACTGTTAATTATCGCCAAAATCAGCTTCACAAAAGTCACCTCAGAAAATGAATTCACCACTTCATTTTATCACATTTAAGGCTTTCATACCATAGTTGAGTGGCCAGGGAATGCCCCAATCGAGCATCTAACGGCCGCGAGGCGCCGAAGGCCCTGCGGGCCTTCGGCCAGCCCAACACTCAACAACGTTGAGTGCTGGGCCACAAAGAAAATAATATTTTCTTTGGCCTCGCGGCCTGGCTGGGGCAGCTAGCCAAATGGAAAATGCTCACTTGGGGCACTCCCCTAAATTTTAAATCTCGACAAAGGCTTTTCCGTTCTCATCTCCACACATCTGTGTTGTCGAGGCCAATATCCTTTGCTGTAAAGGTCGGAACTTTTCCGGCCTTTTTTTGTTTGCAGTAGTCTTTTAAGGCCTTTATCGCAATGTTTCCAATCAGCAAAATCACGACGATGTTGACGACAGCCATGAGGCCCATAATCGAGTCGGAGATATTCCAGACAGTTCTCGCGTTGGCTTTTGCACCCAGAAATATCGTCACTAGGCAGGTTACACGGAAAATATTGAGCAAAGTTTTGTTGTTCTTGAGGAAGAGGATGTTCGACTCAGCGTAGCAGTAGTTGCCTATGATCGACGTAAAGGCAAAGGCGAAAATCGAAAATGCGATTAGGTTCAGACCAAGGGAACCCGCTTGACTTCGTACTGCCTCTTGGACAACCGGAATGTCTCCAAGTCTACCGCTTATATCGACTCCGGAAAGCAAAATGATAAACGCAGTCGAGGTGCAGATGAGCATTGTCTCGATGAACACGGACAAAACTTGCGCAAGGCCTTGGTTGACCGGGTGCAAAACGTCCGCGGTGGCTGCCGCATTAGGCGCGCTTCCCATTCCGGCCTCGTTCGAAAAAAGACCTCGCTTTGTACCCATTATTAAGGCGCTTTTGTAGAATGTCGCACCGAATATGGCCTTGAAGTTGAACGCCTCTGTGAATATCAACGAGAAAACCTCGGGAATTTTGTTGAAGTTTTTAATGGCGATAAACAAGCTCAAGCATATATACGCGAGCGACATAATCGGCACGACGTACGCCGAGATAAAGCCGATGCGATGAGTACCTCCCCATATGACCAAGGCTGTCACCGCGGCTAAGACCAGGCCTACAATCGCCGGGTAGATGCTGTCTTTGTAGTTGGGAATATACGGCGTAAATGCCGATGAGAGTTGGAACGACTGCAACGCATTAAACCCATAAGCGTAGGCGGCAATTAGCAAGCAAGAAAATAAAACTCCAAGCCATCGCTTGTTAAAGGCTTTTTGCATATAGTAGGCCGGTCCTCCTCGAAATCCGCCTTGCCCGTCCTTTACTTTATAAATCTGCGCCAAAGTACTTTCTATAAACGCCGACGCCGCCCCAAAGATGGCCATAATCCACATCCAAAAGACCGAACCCGGCCCTCCGATTACTATCGCAGATGCGATACCCGCGATGTGTCCGACACCAATCTTTGCGGCCGTAGAAATCATCAGCGACTTGAACGAGGAAACCTTACCTTTCTCGGCTTTCTCCGTCAGCGACTTGAATGCGTCCTTGAGCAGCCTGAACTGGACAAACTTCGTCCTAAAAGAAAAATAAATTCCTGCAATTATTAAGAGCGGAATTAACACATATGCAAATAATCTGTCATCGAAGCTTTCCAAAAAGTCAATCCACCACAACCGTAAACACTCCTTCTTCATACATTATCATTTCATTATATACTGTATTTTTGTGGAAGGCAAGGGAGGGGAATGACAGGGAGTGCCCTAAGTGAGCATCTGGTCGGCGCGAGGCGCCGAAGGCCCTATGGGCCTCCGGCCATCCAAGAGCGCAACGGAGTTGCGCTCTTGGATGCAAAGAAAATAAATATTATTTTCTTTGGCCTCGCGGCTGCAGTGGCTAAACGAAAAGATTTTTGTCATTATGGCACGTACACTTTTTTTAATATCGCTAAGTTTTTTAAGCATTTTGTTCTTATATGACAATCCGCATTAATTTTCAGCAACATAAAATTGATTATCTCTGCGCTGACACGCACTCCTCCAGACACAACTTTCGACCGGTCATCGCTTTTGCGTGCTCTTCGCTTACATACCGAAAATGCGCCGGCTCAAAAGCTCGACCCGTTATATGCTCTTTTTCTTGAGGATAGCGCAAAATAAAACCGTAGTTTGAAGCGTTTTTTATGAGCCACTCGTATTCTGGAGTCTCTGCAAATTCTACATCGGCGGCATTGAAGTCTACGGCTAAACCAGTGTTGTGCTCGCTGTAGCCCGGCAATGAGGTCTCCTTTAGCACAAGTTTAAAGGTCTCCTCATTTGCTAGACCTTCCTCAACCAAAGTGCTCACTCTGCGATTAAATAGGCTTTCTTGTCGTTCTATCGATCTGTAACCTGTAGAAACCCATAATCGCAGACCATCTTTCGCTGCGTCGTTAAGCATCTCTCTTAAAGGTGAAACTATTCGCTCGTCGACCTCGATGTCGCCAAACATTGCTAGCTTTGGTGAAAAAAACTCAGGCACACGGTTTCTGTCATTAACAACGACTAGATTCCAATCGCAGGTTTGGTTCCACGCCGTAAAGTCTACCCTCAAAGGCTTCTTTTTTACGCTCACAGCTTGGTTTATCACTAAAGAGGCTTCACTTTGTTGCTCTCTATCGCCGCTCTCAACGTGAACGAAAATATAAACAAATATCGCCGCTGACGCGCCCACAGCCGCGATAAATAAAGCTAAAAGACTTATCTTGGCTCGCGGCAAACGTTTCGCTAGATATGTCTTCCGGTATTGCCTTAAGTAGCTTCTCCTCCTATGCATATGCGCCTTTCTCCTCTGCTCGAGTTGCTGCTAAGCCTAGGCCAGGGCGCAGCCCCACCGACTTCGTCGGTACATCGAAATTACAAGTAATTTCGATAGAAAAAATTTAATAAATTTTTTCGGGCTGCGCCCTGGCCTAGGCTTAGCAGCAACCTATTTTAAAAGTCATCACAAAAAGCGAAAACCCTCATATCCTGTTAAGATAAAGGGTTTGTAGCGTCTCTATATTAAATTATAAGCAAACTCGGCTAAAAAATTCAGAGTTATAGCTCCTTGCGCGGGTCATACCAGGTGCCATTTTTCGATGTGCCAAAGTGTAGGTGACTGCCAGTGGACCAACCCGTGCTTCCAACGTAGCCGATGACATCGCCGGCGTGAACATGTTGCCCGGGCGAGACGGCCGTCTTAGAAAGGTGCGCGAAGATCGTCTCGTAGCCATCGCCATGATTTATCTTCACGTGAAGCCCCCAACCAGAGCCCCATCGATTCGTGGAATTCACCGTATTAACAACGCCATCCGCAACCGCGATAACCGGCGTGCCCTGAGGCGCTGCATAGTCACGACCGTTGTGGAAGCCGCGCCCCCTGCGCCCAAACTCCGAGGAAATCCTGTAGGATCCTCTGACCGGAGTCATATAGCGGCCACTCTTGCGCGGCGCTGCTGAGTTATTGTTGCTTGCAAGCTGATTGCGTTTTGCCCGATTCGCGTTGATTTGTGATTGAAGCTTCGTCTCCTCTTTTTGCAGCCCGATGAGTAACTTCTCGCACTCCTTTTGCAGGTTGCGGAGCTCCTCGCGTTTTGCCTCCAAGGAACTGGTCGACGCCTCGACCTCGTGCTTATTTCTCTCGATGATTTCTCTGTCTTGCGCAAGCTTTTCGCCGTTTTCCTTTAGGCTGTCAATGAGCTCCGCGTTGTGCGTGCTGAAGCGTTGAATCAGATCGGCCTTTTCGAGGAAATCATCAACGTCGTCGACCTCAAACAGCACCACGAGCTCTGGCGTGTCGCCGTTTTTGTATACTGCGCGTAATATCTTGCAAAGCGCCTCGGTGTTCTCGTCCATCTCGCGCTGAATTTCCTCAGCCTGCGCTTGCTTCTCGTTTATGTCTCGATTGAGCAGCTCGAGCTTTTGCGACTCGATGTTTATCTGTTGCTTCAGCACCTTCACTTTCTCGTTAACGCTTGCTCGGTATGCCTTTTGGCTCTTTATGTCGTTCTTCAGCGACGATAACTTCGCATTAAGTGCCTCATTTTGCCTATCTAACTCATTTTGCTGGCTCGTTAGCGCTGCCACTTGGTCATCAGCTGAAACCGCTTTCTCCGCGCGCTTGAATACAAAACCTGCACTCAATACCGCCATTGACATAAAACAAGCCAAAACTTTATTGTGTCTCTTCAAAAGTTATTCCTCCGCCTTTGTTTCAAAACAGAAATCTGTGTTACAAATATGTAACTATTTTATCATCAAAGGTGCTTACATATCAAGGAATATTAACCAAAAAAGAGCTTTTCTATTTTACCCACAAAAGCAACATCACAACAACTCGGTTTAGGTGCAATTTTCACACCCATCACAAGCGCAACTTGTACAAAAAAATAAAAGATCTGACCTGAAGTTTGCTGCAGGGCGCGCCCGCGTGGTAATGAAATCCATAAACGCTACTCTTGGTCGCGTTAACCAAATAACCGTGTCAATATCTTAGATGGCAGTTACCTCGATTGCTTGATATTCTTTGCACTTATACATATTTTTACCTTCATTTTATTTATATTGTATCGCTCTTAATTATGTGGTTGACGTTTCCCGGCAGTCTGTACAACTACGATAAGCATCCTTAATAAGCTGTAACACCTTGTAGAGAACGCTTTTTGAGTCTAGAAAAAATGGCACGGTATAGGCATTCGCTATGCTAATAAGTATCGCATCTTTTTTCGTTGCAATCCAAAGGCTCCAAGGCACTTTGAAAAATTTAGCAAAACGGACAACGTGTTCTGGTGGATCTAAGTTTTATGCTGTGATATGAATATCTGAAATAGTCAATCTGCTTATCGCTATTTACAAATTTAGTGAAATATATTATAATAAAATACAGATTGTAAAAAGTTTTCTTTGAGGTTTATTATGCGAGAAATTTCCATTAAAAATAGGGAGTGGTCGCGATAAAACGAGTGTTTTTGCTGGTGCTGGACAGCCTAGGAATCGGCGCGTTGCCGGATGCGCACATGTACGGGGATGCCGGTTGTAACACGCTTAGGTCTATTTCGAGGAGCATCCACTTCGAGGCCTGCAACTTAAGGAAACTCGGACTTTTTAACATAGATGGTGTCACTTGCGGCGAGGCTGTGCCGGCTCCGAGTGGGGCTTTTGCGCGGCTGGCGGAGGTCTCCAAGGGCAAGGACACGACGATTGGCCACTGGGAGATTGCCGGCGTTGAGTCGAAAAGACCGCTGCCGACCTATCCGAATGGCTTCCCAGATGAGGTTATCCGGGCATTCGAGGCGGCGACCGGCAGAAAAACGCTTTGTAACTTACCGTACTCTGGGACGGACGTGATACGCGACTACGGCGAGCGGCACATGCAGACTGGCGACTTGATTGTCTACACCTCGGCGGACAGCGTTTTTCAAGTCGCGGCGCACGAGGATGTCGTGCCGATTGAGCAGCTGTATGGATATTGCGAGCAGGCCAGAGCGATTTTGACCGGTGAGCACGCCGTTGGAAGGGTCATCGCACGGCCGTTCGTGGGGCAGGCGCCGAACTTTACGCGCACCTCGAATAGGCATGATTTCTCCTTGGCGCCGCCCGCGACGACCATGCTAGATGAACTTGCGCAGAGCGGAAGAGACGTGCTCTCGGTGGGCAAAATCGTGGATATCTTCGCAGGCAGAGGCATAACGGACTTTGTGCGCACGAGGAACAACGACGACGGCATCGCGCGGACGCTGGAGATGCTAGATAGAGATTTCGAGGGCTTGTGCTTTGTCAATCTGGTCGATTTCGACATGGTCTACGGGCACCGCAACGACGTGGATGGCTACGCGAAGGCGCTGGCGAGCTTTGACCGGGCGCTGGAGGAAATTTTGGCGAAGCTGAGGGCGGAGGACATTTTGATGATCACCGCGGATCATGGCTGCGACCCTGGTGACGAGTCGACGGACCACACGCGGGAATATGTGCCGCTCTTGATGTATGGAAAGCCCATAAAACCGGGCGTTAACCTGGGAACGAGGCGGACTTTCTCGGATATTGGCGCGACGATTTTAGAGTACCTCGGCGTGGAGCCGCAGAAAATAAAGGGCGAATCGATGTTGAAAGAGGTGTTAATTTGATGTCAGGCTTTGATAAGTCGGTGTTTTTGCAGCCGAAGAGAGACTTGGCGTGGAAAATTTTGATTGCGTTCGTCGGAGACGCTCTGATGGGCTTTGGCATCGCACTAAATTCTTGCGTGGGGCTGGGCAGCGACCCGATTTCGGTGTTCGCGGACGGGCTTCACAGCTTTTTTCATATTGATCTGGGAATGGCCTTCAACGTGGCCAATTACACGCTTTTCGCGATAATTTTGCTATTCGCGAGGCGCTACATAAACATAGGAACACTAATTCATACGTTGCCGTTGGGCTTTTTCGTGAGCGTTGGAGTAAATCTGTACACGCTTTTGAGCCCGCCGAGCAACGTTATTTTTCGGGCTGCAATGGCGATTGTCGCGTGCATATTGCTGTTTTTCGGCACCGCGATTTTCATTGCGGTCGAGATTGGCCTCGATCCGTGGACAGGCCTTGCGATGCTGTTGCGCGACAAGACTCGCTTCGAATATAAAGTCTATAGGGTCATCATCGATGTGACCTCGCTGGTGGTGGGCTTCCTGCTAGGCGGCACGGTCGGCATCACGACGGCTGTTGCAGCGATTTTCGGCGGGCCAATCATACAAGCCTTTGCGAATTTCATAAAGAAATCCATCTTGAGTAAGTTTAACTTTAAGGATAATTAAAGGAGATTTAACTATGAGTAAAGTGCCGACGCCGCACATAGGCGCAAAGTTGGGGGACATCGCGAAGACGGTCATCATGCCGGGCGACCCGCTGCGGGCAAAGTTTATCGCGGAGACTTTCTTGGAGGATGTCGTTTGCTTCTCGAGCGTCAGAAATATGCTCGGCTACACGGGTACCTACAACGGTAAGCGAGTCTCGGTGATGGGGTCCGGCATGGGTTTGGCCTCGATTGGTATTTATTCCTACGAGCTGTTCAATTTCTACGACGTCGACAATATTATCCGGATCGGGACGGCCGGCAGCATCTCGGATGATTTGCACCTCAAGGATATTGTCATCGGGATGGGCTCATGCACGACTTCAAACTACGCAACGCAATTTGACTTGCCAGGCACCTACGCGCCAATTCCTAGCTATGAGCTCCTCAGCAGGACTGTCGAGATGGCCAAGACCATGAACCTCAACGTGCGAGTCGGGAATATCTTGTGCTCAGATGTGTTCTACGTCGACGCGGAGAAAAAACTCAAGCCGTGGGTTGAGATGGGCGTCTTGGCGGTCGAGATGGAATCGGTGGCGCTCTACTTGAACGCGGTGCGGGCTAAGAAAAATGCGCTTTGCGTGCTG